>JBKKBA010000349.1:0-2707 GCA_046714275.1 Actinomycetota bacterium | reverse complement strand
GCGCGGGGCGATGCTGGCCAATGGTCAGAGCCCCGAAAACGACAACACCTGGGCGCCCGTCGGCCAGGGTCCTCTTCAGGCGGCCGACCCCGGATACGACTCTGTCAACGTCCTGGGCAATGTCGAGCTGAACGGCCGGATCACCGACTTTGAATACATCCCGGCGACAGACCGGTATCTCCCCGACACCTTGCTCGCATCGGTGGCCTACGGGGGCATCTGGATGGCCGACTCCGCAGCCCAGCGATGGGTGTCCATTGGAGATGCGCTGCCCACGCAGGTGTTTGGATCGGTTGCCTATACACCGGTCAACGGCGGAACGATTGTCGCGCTGTCGGGCGATGGCTCCTTTGGCGCCGACAGCAGTGAGGGTGCTGGCGTCTTCTATACGACCGATGGCGGCAAGGTCTGGCGGAAGTCTGCCGGGGCTCCCGACGACGCCTTCGGCTTCAAGGTCGCGGTCGATCGCGCGAACCCGAACATTGTCTACGCGGCGACCGGTGCCGGGCTGTACCGCTCCACGAACGGCGCGCGCTCGTTCGTCAACGTCAAGCTTCCGACCGGCGACTGCGCCGGCAAGTCCAACCGCGTGCGTGCCTGCCTGCTGGTCAACATGGTGACCGACGTCGTCGTGCAAGAGCCGCGTGGCTCGACCGATGAAGCCGGTGGCAAGGTTCTGGCCGCGGTGGGCTGGCGCGGGGGAAACCGGGCGAACCCCGACGGCTCGATTCAGTCTCCGGCGAACGGCTTGTATGGATCAGACACCGGCGCACCCGGTTCGTTCCAGAAGCTGGCGGCGCTGGGCTTTGCCGGGCAGGATCGGATCGGCCGCGTCGAGCTGGGAACGGCCGACGGTCCGGCGCAGAATCACAACTATGTCTACGCGATGGTGCAGGACGCGGTGCTGCTGCGCGGCGGCACGCCGGGCATCGACGCACCGGGAGCCGAAGGAATCGTCGGCGTGCCGACTGTGTTCAACGGCGTGTACGTCTCGTCGGACTTTGGGCAGACCTGGCGGATCATGACCGATGCGCTGGCGCTGCAGAACCCGGCGACGGGGTCCGCGCTGGCCGTAGTGTTCCAGGCGCTGGGCAACTACGGTCCGGGCGTTCAGGCTTGGTACAACATGTGGATCAAGCCGGATCCGACGCGTCACGTGAACGGCGTGCCGACACGGCTGCTGTTCGGGCTTGAGGAGGTCTGGCAGAACGACCTCACGAACGTGCCGCAGACCGGACCGTCCACCTTCAAGGTCATCGGCCGCTACTTCAGCGGCAACACTTGCCTGGCACTGGTGCTTCCGGCCTGCCCAACCAACCGGCAGGACGTGTTGACGCACACCACGACGACGCATCCCGATCAGCAGGACGGCCTGTTCATTCCCGAAGCGACCGGTGGCGGCGTTCGCGTGGTCGTGGGGAACGACGGCGGCGTGTACACGCAACGGACGTCCTCCGGGGAAGACTTTGCGAACGCCAACTGGGGCATCGGGGCCAACCGTGGCTTCAACACGCTGCTTCCCTACGACGCGGTGCGTTCTGCCGACGGGACCGTTTGGATGGGTCTTCAGGACAACGGAACCGCGAAGATTGTCGATATCAAGCGTCGCGGCCGCGTCATCGAGCGAGGCCGGCAGATCATGGCCAAAGGCGGCGACGGGTTCTTCGTCGCGGTCGATCCCCGGAACGGAAACACCGCCTACGGCGAGTACACGAACGGCGCGATGTCATCGACGACCGACGGCGGAAAGACGTGGGGTGAGATGAGTCCCCCGATCACGGGTGGGCTGTTCTCCACGCCGTTTGTGATGGATCCGCGGGATCCAAATCATTTGATGGTCGGTGGCAACCAGATCGTCGAAACGATCGCCGGAGCGGGGACATCGACGGCCGATTGGGCCACCGTGTTCGATTTGGGAACGGCGAAGAAGCCCGGTGACGCGAAAGCCGTGCCGTCCGCAACGGATCCTGCCAACAGGATGACCGCGCTGGATCTGGTCGGCTCGGCTGCCTACGTCGGGTTCTGCGGAACGTGCGATGTGCTGAATGTTGCGGCTCCGTTCAAGAATGGGCTTGCCACTAACGTTGGGGGCAAGAAGGCCGGGAGCCGCATGACCGGTGATGGCTGGCACGTGGCCAAGGCGATCGGGCTTCCCAACCGCTACATCACCTCAATCGCGATCGACCCCAGGAACGCTAAGACCGTCTACGTGGCGATGGGCGGGTACTACCGGCCGTGGACGCCGCCGAATCAGTTGGGACCGAACAATGCAAGGGCCGGCGGCCGGCACCTGTTCGTGTCGCGCGACGGCGGCGAGCACTTCACCGATATCTCCGCCAATCTGCCCGACACGCCGGTCCGCTGGATCACGCTGCGAGGCCGCCAGGTCATCGCAGCCACCAGCATCGGCGTGTTCGTCTCGGATCCGAAGGTCGGTTGCGCGAACGCGGCGTCGCGGTCCTGCGAACGGTTCCAGGTTCTGGGACGCGGCTTGCCGGCGGCGCCCATCTACACGGTGCGGCTGTCGCACGGCGATCCAAATCTGCTGATCGCGGCAACCTACGGACGCGGTGTGTATGCGTATCGCTTCGCGGCGACCAAGGCCGGAAGCGGGCTGGCGCCGCTGCCGCCCGCCCCGAAATTCCTGAACAAGAACGTCGCCGGCCCGTTCGGCTTTGAAACCTACGCGGAAGGCTGGGCCGGCGAC
>JBKKBA010000348.1:0-5055 GCA_046714275.1 Actinomycetota bacterium | reverse complement strand
CTCCACGAGAGGATTTGCGCGCCTTCGATGCGCGTCACCTGGCCGCTGCCTTTCAGCACGACGGCTCCGGGTGATGTCCCCAGGCGCTTGCCGCTGAGTGTGACCACGTTGCCGGGGAGGGCCGTGGACGGCGCGATCGCGCTGGTGCCGTAGCCGAACCAGATCATCCGGCAATCCATCATCGGGCTGAAGACCGACGTTCCGCGTCCCCAGTCCATGTCGTAGTAGCCGGGCTCGTCGTCGGGAAGCGTGATGCTGCTCTTCCAGACGTACTGCCAGACGCCGGCCGCAATCTTGCGCACGGCGGGGGCGGCGAACACGCCGGTGGCGCCGTGGTGCTCGTCGTGCTCGGAGCCTTCGGCCTTTTCGCGCGGCGTCTCAAACGGGTCGTGGTACTCGAAGACCCACGGCAGCTCGTCGTTGTGGAAGCGAGCGGGGAACGTGCGCGACAGCGCCGAGACCTCGACGGGGGCGGCGACGGCGCGAGTCTCATGCAGGTACGTCTTCTGCTGGCCGGTGATCCCGTTGATGCGGTAGCGCGGCTGCAGCGTGACGCTTGACGAATCGCAGGCCTTCTTGGGTGCGCTGGAAACCGTGTAGTACGGATCGGCCTTGCCGACGATTTGGTAGCAACTGTTGGGGGCCGGTAGCGGTACGCTGAAGCGGAACGTTCCGGCGGGGCTGGTAGTGACGGTCTCGTTGTAGCCGTCGGCGCGCTGCGCCACGACGGTGTAACCGGGCGCGGGGTCTCCGTGGGGATCCACGACGCGTCCGTCGATGACGATGCAGGCGACCTCGGGGCAGGGCTCGACGGCGGTGGCGCTTTGGGCGCCGAAGGCGGCGGCGACCAAGGCAAAGGCGACGGAAAGCCTGCGAAGCGAGCGGACCATGAAACGACCTCCCCACGCGGCGGATTCGCCGTGGTCTTGCAGCGCCGCGGATGCGGCCTGCGATCGTGCGCTTGGATCCGACAGAACGGGGGCCGTCCGACCCGGCCGTCTCACTCAGGTGAGCGGTTGTTCCTCGTCAGGTCAGAACGACGCAACCCCCGTCCGATTCGAGGTCAAACCGAAGATGACCCGGAGTGACTAGTCATCGCCACAAGGACCCGCCATCCGAACGACCGTGGTTCATCGGGACGACCACGTCCGATTCTTGCCAGCGGCGGCCTGCTCCGATGCCGTACAACTGGGGTATGGAACTCCCTGTCGAGCAGTGCTACCCCGCGGTGGTGGCCCGCGACCGTCGCTTTGACGGACGATTTTTCACGGGCGTCACCTCGACCGGTGTCTACTGCCGACCCATCTGTCCGGCGACTACTCCGCGGATCGAAAACGTGCGCTTTTACCCGTCGGCAGCGGCCGCGCAAGCGGCGGGATTCCGGCCGTGCCGGCGCTGCCTGCCCGAGCATTCGGCCGGCACTCCCGCCTGGTCCGAAGTCCCAGAGCCGGTTTCGCGAGCGCTGCATCTGATCGGTGAGGGAGCCCTGGATGAAGGAGGCGTGGCCGCGCTGGCAGCGCGCGTCGGGATCGGGGACCGGCAACTGCGACGGCTGTTCGACGCGCACTTCGGAGCCGGTCCGTTGGCAGTCGCGAAGGCGCGCCGGCTTCACTTTGCGAAGCGGCTGCTGGATGAAACCAATCTGCCCGTGACCCAGATCGCATTTGCCGCCGGCTACGGCAGCCTTCGCGCGTTCAACCACGACTTCCGCTCGACCTTTCGCCGTCCGCCGACGGGCGTGCGCCGCGTGCGCCGCGCGCATACCACCGCGAACCCTGTCGGAACCGCGAAGCCAGCCGCGAACCCTGCCGGAGCCGCGAATCCTGGCGGCGCGCCGTTGACGCTGCGACTGGCCTACCGCCCGCCGCTTCACTGGAAGGCGCTGGAGGCTTTTCTGGCCGGACGAGCCACGCGCGGCGTCGAAGTCGTCGAGCCCGGTTGCTACCGGCGCACCATTGAATCCGACGGTGCATCCGGCGTGCTTGAGCTGCGCCACGTTCTTGATCAGCCATACCTGAGTCTCTCCGTATCGCTGCCGTCTACGTCCGGGTTGATCGCGATCGTTGAGCGCGCGCGCCGCATCGCAGACCTGGGCGCCGATCCGCTGGCGATCGCCACCACGCTGGAGCGCGACTCCATCCTTCGCCCCCTCGTCCGCCGAAACCCGGGACTTCGCGTGCCCGGCGCGTGGGACGGTTTCGAGCTGACGGTGCGCGCGATTCTGGGCCAGCAGGTGAGCGTTGCGGCCGCGACGACGATGGCTGGGCGCCTGGTCGAAACGTTCGGCAAGCCGCTGGAATCCGATCACGGTCCCGGGCTGACGCACGTCTTCCCGGCGGCTCAGACGCTGGCCGATGCCGACGTCGCATCGATCGGACTGCCCTCGGTCAAGGCAGAGGCGATCCGATCCGTCGCGCGCGCCGTCGCCGGCGGTGAACTGCGCTTTCAGGCGCCGGCGGGGCTGAACGATCTTGTCGAGCGACTGGTCGCGCTTCCCGGCATCGGCCCCTGGACCGCGCACTACGTCGCAATGCGCGCGTGCGGAGAGCCCGACGCATTCCCGGCCGGTGACCTGGCGCTGCGCAAGGCGGCCGGTGACGGCGGTGAGCTGATGCGCGAATCCGACCTGCGGCGCCGGGCGGAGGCATGGCGTCCGTGGCGTTCCTACGCGGCGATGCACCTGTGGCGATCTTTTTCAGAAGGGAGCGGAGGATGATCGGGACCGGAACGATGGACACGGAGGCCGGACGGATTCGTTTCGCGACGGAACGCGACCGGTTGGTCGCTCTGACCTTTGACGAGCAATGGGCGCGACACGCACTCATGCTTGGCCCGGATGCGCGTCAACGTCCGGTAAGCACGCCGGTCGCGGCCCGGCTGCGCGATTACTTCGACGGCGACCTGGACGCGCTGGACCGGATCCAGGTTGCGCCGGAAGGAACGGCGTTTCACCAGGCGGTGTGGGCTGCGATGCGAGAGATCTCCCCCGGACGCACGGCGACCTATGCGGAGCTGGCGACGCGCGTCGGGTCGCCGGGTGCCGCTCGCGCGGTGGGAACCGCGTGCGCGTCAAACCCGATTTGGATCGCGGTTCCCTGCCATCGCGTTGTTCGCACCGGCGGGGGCCTGGGTGGCTACGGCGGCGGGCTGGACCGCAAGCGCTGGTTGCTGGCGCACGAGCAGCGCCATGCCACGGTCACAGCGGCCGCGGTGGGGTAGCGGCCCCGCCGGCGTCTCGGTCACAGCGGCCGCGCCGGCGTAGCGGCCGGCGTCTCTTCCGGCGGCGACGCGGGTACACTGGCGCACCTATGGCTCGAATCGCGATTGTCGGATCATTCTCCACCGGGAAGACCACGCTGGCGGAAGCCGGGGCGAAGCGGCTGGATCTGCCGTTGCTTCCCGAAGCCGCGCGCGAGGTTGCCGCGCTGGGCTTCAAGCTGGACAAAGACGCGACGCCCGAAACGGAGGCGTTGATCTTTCTGAAGCAGTACTACAACGAGATGACGCATCCCGACTTCATCGGCGACCGGTCCCTGGTCGACGTGATGACCTATGCGGGATGGGTGCTGGACAACCAGGAGTGGCGCAAAGAGATGGCGCTGTGGGAGCAATGCCTGGCGATCGCAAAGCATCACCTGCGAAGCCAGTACTCACACGTGTTTTATCTGCCGATCGAGTTTCCGATCGTGCCCGACGGACTGCGGCCGATGGACCCCGATTTCCAGCGCGAGATCGACGAGCGCATGGTCCGCATCCTGCACGACAACGCGATCGACTACCAGACGCTGCGCGGCTCCGTAGAAGAGCGCCTAGACGCCCTGGAAAAGCAGATCTCCTAGTTCGATCGGTTACGGGACCGAGATCGTTGCGGCGTCGTCTACGACGGTCTCGCGGTCCTGCGGCGCGGCTTCGTTGGCCGTTCCGATGGAGTCCAGCAAAGCCAGAAGCCGGTCGTGAGCGATGCGCAGCACCAGTTGCGTGGTGCTTGATTCCGTCCCGTGACCGGCGAACGGCGAGTCGGTGATCACGTTGCCGGTCAGCGTGGTGCCGGACTCGCCGCTACCGCGACGAAGGACCGTGGTCATCTCCGCGGGAACGCCGTTCAGCCGGAGCGCGGTCACCATCTCGCGCGACTGGTTGTACGGCACCAGCCCGTCGTCCACGCCGTGCACCAGCACGACGCCCTTGACGCCCGACGCCTTGATGTCTTCGCCGCGCGTGACGATCGTGCGATGCAGGTACTCGTTCGGGGCTTCCAGCAGCGTGCCGCCCATCTCGGCTTCGATGTCGTCGCGCGCGAAGCCGGCGAATTCGTTCCCCACGGCCGCGACGGCGGATGCCTCAAGATAGGTCTCGGTGACGTTGCTGACGCCTTCGATGTTGAACCAGTAGTCGAACAGCGGCGCGCCGCTTGCGCGAACCGGCTTGGAGGCGACGGCTAGACCGCTGGAGTTTCCACCCATCGATACGCCGAAGATGATCACGCTTTTGATGGTGTCCTTGCAGTGGCCAAGGAAGTAGTTCGCAAGCTTGATCGCGTCCTCCGCGCCGGCGCTGACGTGCCACCCGCGGTTTGGGGTTCCTTCCTGGTAGTCGGGCGTGATCGCAAGCGCGCCGTGATCGGCGGCTGCCTTCATGTGCTCGGTCCAGGACACCGCTTCGTGGGTGTAGCCGTGGAGGAAGACGACGATGGCCTTCGGCGCGCCGGACGGACGAGCGAGCAGGCCGGTCCCGGCATCGGCGTCGTCGGGCAGGCCGGTGACCGAGTCGGACGAGTCCTGGCAGTTGGAGTCGGCCAGGGCCGGGCCGGTCGCGGCGATCGGCATGGCGGCCAAGGCAAGGGCGAGGAAAGCAGCGCGAAGCTTCATGTGGGGGATCCTCCTGGAAGTTCGGGGTGTATGTACCGTGTCTTCGCGGTAAGACGCGGCTTTTCCTTCTTCGGAGAGGATTCGGGCGGAAAAAGGGGAACACACGCCCGGGGTCGCGCCGGGTCACGCCCGTCCGGCGCTGCCGAGCGATTCGGCCTCGCCGGCCGCGGCGACCACGGCGCGGGCC
>JBKKBA010000347.1:0-3502 GCA_046714275.1 Actinomycetota bacterium | reverse complement strand
ACCCACATGTAGTAGACGTTGCCGTCGGCATCGGCCACCACGGACGCCTCGTGCTCCGGCGAGCCGTTGCTGCCCCGCTGCATCCCGGACGTCGCAACCTGAATGCGCGACCAGGTCGCACCTTCGTCGCGGCTGATCGCAAGCCACGGCTGCCCGCACCATCCGCGAGGCAGATAGACGGTGCCGTCGTCACCGACAAACCCGTGTCCCGTTGCGCCGTCGCATAGACCGGGGATCGCCCGCGTTCCGATGCCGTCACGCGGAGCATCCGCCGTCGTGTACGGAAACGCGCCCGTCGGCACGAACGTCAGGCCGCCGTCGAGCGACTTATCGCACGAAGTCACCGTGGAGAAGTCGGCGAGGGCGCCGCCGTTGATCGCGCAGTCATACACAACGTTCGGGTACCCGTTGGGCGTCGATACCGTCGGCGGTCCCGCGAAGATCGTCTGGTGGTCCACTTGATCGCACGAAACAGCCGACGTCGTCCACGTCAGACCCCCGTCGTCCGAAAACGAAGTCAACTGACAAGGCGGCAGGAGATCGTTCGCGAAGACCCGTCCAGTACGCTCGTCCACGTAGAGATAGGGATCCTGGGTGCTGGTCTCGTACGACGTGACCGGCCCAACCTTAGGTGAGATGTCTGTCCACGTGATGCCGCCGTCGATGGAGCGACGCACGTTTCTCCCCTCATACGCGTGCACGTACAACGCGCCGTCGGGACCGAACCCGAACGTCGGCTCGACCGCCGTCACTCCTGTGCTGAAGATGCGGGGACTCGGAACCGGAACGCCACCGGGATCGGCGAGGACCGCACCGCTGTGATGGGCAACCGCCGGACCGCCGGCACCCGTCGTCCCCGGCTCTGTCGCACCGTGCGCGACAAGCATCGAGGCCACCACAGCACATACAGCACTCAGCACGAGCGCGCGTCGCATGCTCGGAAGCGCTTTCATTCGAGACCGCCGATCGTCGTGTCCAGCGTCATCTCGTTCGTCGGCAGACCGACGGCATTGATGATGTCCACCCGCAGATCGGTGCAATGAGCTACCTGTGGGAGGAATATCCTTTCGACGCCTCCGGTCAAGACGAAACTTGGGCTCCGCGCCAGTTCACCGCTCGCGTCATAGACATAGAGGTCGTAGTCACTCTCGTTGTCCCAACGAAGGGTGATCCTGACATCGGCCGTCTGGGCGGAAGGCGTCGTCGACGACCCCGAAACGTCGATGCGGTACTTGAGCCGGACCACGGACTCATCTCGGTAGTTGCCTTCGCTGTCGGGATCGTCCAACAGATCGCCCGGCACACCCGGGATCAACTCCGGTGTCACGTCCTCATGCGCACCCGCCAACCCGACGTTCGTGTACTCGGAACTCTGTTCGCACGGCGCCGTCGGGTCCGCCGCGTGCGCGGCCATCGGCAGCAACATCACGAACAGCGCCGCGATCCCCAGCAAGCTGAACTTCTTCATCTGCTTCTCCCCTCGTCTCACGGTCATGTACCGGCGGTCGCGTGTGCCTGTCCCCCGCTTCATGTCATCCCCCCTCTCATGCCCTGCGCGTCGAGGCGGCGGTGAGCGTCTCCTGGCTTTGCGGATTCAGGTGCGGCAGCCGATAGGTGTCCCCGATTGCGGGATCGTCGATCCTGTAGACATCGAGCGAGTTCCGCCGGACGAACAAGCTGTTGGTCGCATACACGTACCCGCGGTACCAGTACGCCGACCAGTACGACACGCGACGTGCCGGGTCGTTTGCGTCCGGCAGGTAGTGCGCGATCTCCTTCGGCGCGTCGAGGTCGGTGAAGTCGATCGCGCTCATCCCGCCCGCATACCAGGCCGCGATCAGGATGTCACGGTCGCCGCGCGTGGGGACGACGTTGAAGTTGTGCGCGCTGCAGCCCGCCCCGCCCGGGCTCGACGGCTCAAAGGGCCTTTGGAGCGCGTGGTAACTATGGAGGATCGGAGCCTCGGGGATCGTGATGTCGTAGAACCAGATCGCACCGTTGGTCCATCCGATCCCGCCGCGGCACGCCGCGCCGGCCGCGCCACCCTGACTGTAGCCGTCGCCCTCTTCGCCGGTGACGAGCGACATGCCGTCATTGGAGAAGGCGACGCTGTGCTGTAGGACGCCCGGTTGCACCATGGCCGAGATCAGCTCCGGCGCTGCCGGGTCGGAGATGTCGTAGAGGCGAAACTCGTCAGCGCAGGCGGCGGCGAGCATCTTGCGTGCGAGATGAGCGGTCATGTCGTGGCACTGCGGCCTGCCCTGGCCGAACGGCAGCCTCCCGATGACGTTGGCGCTTGCGGGATCGTCGAGCGGGACCTCCACGATCATGTCGCAGCCCTGGGCAAGTTCATGGGCAGGCCCATCTGTCGCCCGCCCGTCGTAGAAGCCGGATGCCGCGAAGATGAGCAGGCGGTTGTCCTCGAGATCGGGTACGACCGTGTTGGTGTGCGAGCCGCTACACGGGAGCCGTAGCGACCCCACCTGCACCGGCTGTGTCGGGTCGGCGATCGAGACGATCTTGAGGCCGCCGTAAAAGTTGCCGGGGTCGAGAAGGGTTGCTCCTTCTCCGTACGGGAGGCTGAACGGAGACGAGCACGACCCGTCCTTCGTCGACGTGAAGCCGTCGACCGACAGGAACACGAGGTCGTCCCACACGGACACATCCCAGCCGCCGCCGGAGCACGCGAAGCGCGAGAGCTCGACCGGGTGCTGCGGCGTGGAGATGTCCACGACGCTGAAGCCCGCGGCGGCTGTGTATTCGGGGGTACTGTGCCCAGGCAGCCGAGCGACGACGGCGAGGCCGCCCCAGAAGGCGATGTCGCCTAGACCGCTCCCCAGATCGACCTTGCCGATCTGCGTCGTGTTCGCGGAGTGATCGTCGGTGTCATGCGTCGCTTGAGCGAGGGCGCCGAAGGTAAGCAACGACATCGCAGTCGCCACCACCAGCCACCGCGTCCATGCCAAGCCCCACATCCGTATCCCCTTCAAGTTCCGACTCTTGATCGACATGCGAGATCCTGTCACCGATGAGACGACAAGCGCTGCGAATCCGAAGCCTGCGGCGAGCGCCCTGCCGGCGCTCCGACCCTTGATCGCCATGGGATGTCTCCCCCCTGCCCTACGCGTCCTGTAGATCACTGAATACCCCTCCCCTTGAAAGCCGACTGTGCCCCGAGCACGTCGCCTCTACAGCTCGCGCCATCCTGACAGACAGGGGCGCCACTCAAATGGCGTTAGAAGAGGCGGGACAGTGTTAGCGAACGACTATCACGTTAGACGGCGGTGAGAGAGCGCCGACCCGCTGAGCACGCGGCAGCGAGATCGTGAACGTGGATCCGCGACCCGGCCGGCTCGTCAGACCGATCGTGCCGCCTTGCGCTTCCGCGAGACGCTTCGTGAGTGCGAGCCCTAAGCCGGTCGCCGCCTGGCCGCGTTGCGTTCTCGTGCCCGCCTCTCGGTGGAAAGGAACGAAGATGAGCTCGCGAGCCTTTGATGGGATT
>JBKKBA010000346.1:0-5375 GCA_046714275.1 Actinomycetota bacterium | reverse complement strand
AAGAGCCGGAGCCCGCCGGCTGACGCGTCCGTGGGGAAGAGCCATGCGACACATTCGACGACCCTACCGTTGTCCGGTCGTGCTGCAGGCGCAGTTGGAGGACCTGTGATCGGTTCGTGACTCGGGCCGTTGCGCTGGTCGACGGCGAGCATTATCCGCCGGTGACGGCTCAGGCGGTCGCGGCTCTTGCTTCGGCGGGCTATCAGGTTGTTGCCGCAGTGTTTTGTGGCGGTGGCGAGAAGCTTTCCCGTCCGATTCAACTGGAGGTCCCGCTGATTCGCGATGGCGATGCGGCTGCCTCGCTGCGTCGCGCGCTCACCGACTTCCTGCCCGATGCGGTCGTCGACCTGTCCGACGATCCGGTGGTGGATCATCGGACGCGCATGCAGCTGGCCGCGATCACCCTGGCGCATGGAGCCCGGTTCGAAGCGCCTGGGCTCCGCATGGATCCTGCGCCGCGACCGTCGATCACGACCGTGCCGACGATTGCCGTGATCGGGACCGGGAAGCGGTGCGGGAAGACGGCGGTCTCGGGGCACGTGGCCAGAACGTTGAAGGCGGCCGGTTCGAATCCCGTGATCGTGGCGATGGGACGCGGCGGGCCGGAGCGGCCGGTCGTCGTGCGCGGAGACATCGATCCCCCCGACGCGGCCCGCCTGCTGGCGGTTGCCGATGCCGGGGACCACGCGGCCAGCGACGTCTATGAAGATGCCGTCGTCGCGGGGGTGCCGGTGGTCGGGGCGCGGCGCGCCGGCGCCGGCCCCGGGGGCGGAACGGCCTTTGACACCGTTTCTCAGGCAATCGGCGAAGCCGAGCGGCTGGGCTGCGGGGTCGTGATCTTGGAAGGGTCGGGCACGGCCATCCCCCCGGCGGCGGCCGACGCGACGATCCTTGTTGCTCGGGATACCGATGACCCCGGGGAATGGCCTTTTGCCCACCGGATATTGCTTGCGGACCTGTTGGTGGTTAGAATGCCCGGCGAAGAGGTCAGTCCGACCCTAGCTTCCGCACTCACTTCCCCAAACCGCGACCAGGCGTCACCCATCGTATTCGTGACGCTCCGCCCCACGCCCATGAAACCTGTGGAGGGGCGAAGGGTGTTCGTTGCGACAACGGCGCCTGAAGCGGCCGGCGACGCGATCCGCTCCTACCTGCACCGGCAATACGGCGCGGAGGTGACGGGAATCTCGCATCATCTCGCAGACCGGGCGCGGCTGGTGGAGGATTTGAGCGCGGCAGTGGGTACGTATGAGGTACTGGCCTGCGAGTTGAAAGCCGCAGCCGTGGATGTAGCCGTCCGCAGCGCGAACCAGGCCGGAGCCGAAGTTGTCTTCCTGGACAACCGTCCTGCTGGGATCGGGGAGGACTTGGACGCCGCGATTCTGGCTGCAGCTCGAAGGGCCGAAGAGCGATTTGCACGAAGGCGCAACGGATAACGAAGGCGCAACGGATAACGAAGGCGCAACGAAGAAAGAAGGAACGCATCTCGCGAAGAGAGAACCCATGACCCCACCACCGAACAGCCCATCGTCCCGGACGATCATCATCAGCGACCGGGAGCACGGGCTCCCCTATTCCAAGGGCCTGATGGCCAACCAGATCATGGCCGCGGGCTTGTCGCCCGTGCGCGCCTACCACGTGGCGCAAGCGATCGAAGATCGCTTGCTTGCCTCGGGGCAGTTGTCGGTGACGACCATCGAGGTGAGACGCCTGGCCGCCGAGGCGATCCGAGAGGAGGCCGGCGAGCGGTACGCCGATGTGTACCTGCGCTGGCAGACCGTCGCCGATATCGACCGGCCGATCATTGTCCTGCTGGGCGGAGGAACGGGCGCCGGCAAGTCGACGATCGCGACGCAGCTTGCCGCCAGGCTGGGCATCGTGCGCATCGTCTCCACCGACGCCATTCGTGAGGTCATGAAGGGGGTCGTAGCGCGACGCTTCATGCCGACGCTGTACACGTCGTCGTTCAACGCCGACGAGGTGGTCAAGGGACGGCTTCCGGCGGGTGAGGACGCGGTTCTAGTCGGCTTTCGCGAGCAGGCTGCCGCGGTCGCCGCGGGGATCCGGGCCCTGGTCGAGCGAGCCATGATGGAAGGCACCGGGATGATCATCGAGGGCGCGCACGTGGTGCCCGGGTTCATCGAGACCTCCGACCTTTCGGATCGCGCCGTCGTCGTCCAGCTGACGATCGTCGTCGAGGACGAGGACCTGCATCGCAGCCACTTCACCGTGCGCGGCGACCACGCTCGTGCGCGGCCCCAGCATCGCTACCTGGCGCATTTCGACAACATCCGCCGAATCCAAAAGTTCATCCGGTCGCAATCTCTGGCACACAACGTTCCCGTTGTTTCCAACTACAATCTTGACTCGACCCTGGCGCGTGTGATCGACCTTGTCGTCACGACGGCCACGCAGACCGTATCGGAAGCGAAACCGCCGCGGCCTCGAGGTCCGGTGGCGCCCCCCGTGGCTCGAACGCCGCGGCGCGACGTATCGCAAGACGCATCGGCCACCGTGCCGTCGAAGGGAGTGGCCACACCATGAAACTTTGGCTGGATACCGCGAACATCGATGAGATTCGCGAGATCAACCGTTGGGGCGTGCTGGCCGGCATCACGACCAACCCGACGCTGGTGGCTAAAGAGGGAGCCATCGACTTCGAGACGCGGCTGAAGGAGATTGCGGCGGAGGTCGAAGGTCCCGTCTGCGGCGAGGTCACGACGCTGGACGGAACCAAGGAAATGGTCGAACAGGGACTCAAGATCGCCGAGATTGCGCCGAACATCGTGGTGAAGGTTCCGGTGACGCCCGACGGGTATGCAGCCGTTCGCGAACTGGGGCGCCGGGGGATCAAGACCAACATGACGTTGTGCTTTTCCGCCGCCCAAGCGATCCTTGCCGCGGAGGCAGAGGCAACCTACATCAGTCCGTTCCTGGGCCGGGTCGACGACATCGGAAATGACGGGATGGCTCTGCTGGCCGAGATCTGTCACATCTACGACCTGCAGGGCTACACCACCGAAGTGCTGGCCGCGAGTCTTCGTAGCCCGCAGCACGTGGTGGACTCGGCCAAGGCCGGCGCCGACGTCGCGACGCTGCCGTTCAAGGTGTTTGAAGCGCTGGTGAAACATCCGTTGACCGACATTGGGCTGACACGCTTCTCGGAAGATTGGGAGAAGTACCAGCAAGGGCTCCGCTCGGGCGGGGGAAGGTGAGGGAGTTGGCAGAGGCGCATACGCTCGGTCGCGAGGTCCTTGAGGGAAAGGTCCTTGCGGAACTGCATCAGATCGCAAGCGCCATGGGCGTGGACACTCCGCGTGGTGTGAAGAAAGGTGACCTTATCGGCGCAATCCTTGCCGCAGGTCCCGGCGGCGGCTCGAAGCCGCGGCCGTCGCGCAACGGCAGCGCTTCCAAGTCCGAACGGGCGGCTGCCTTGGCGAAGGCGGATCAGGCTCCTGCCGTCTCCGCACCAGTCGTGGCTGCGTCGGGCCCAGCATCGGTCGTGCCGCCGGCGGTCGTAGTCGAACCGTCCGCCCAGCGCACAACCGAAGTTCAGACCGCGCCCCCCGTTACAGCAGGGGAGCCGGTTCCAACCCCGGTCTCATCGTCGGGGGCGACGCCGAACGTCGCGACGCCGCCCGTCGCGACGCCGCAGGCCACACCATCGGCCTCTTCACAAGGGTCACAGCGGGACAACGGTGGCGCGTCGCGCTCCGGACCCGGTCCGTTTTCGAACCCGGCGCCTCCGCCCCTGCGCGAAGAGCGCAACCGGCAAGGCGGCGGCGGTGGCGGCGGCGGCGGCCGCGCCAATCGTGAGCGCGATCGCGACCGCAGCAGGCGGGGACGTGGTCGTCGCGGCGGCAGTCCCGGGGGCGGTCCAGATCGCGGCAACGAGCGTCCCGATCGCGGGCAGCAAGGCGGCGGTCCGGCTGTGGATCAGCTGGACGCCGAGGCAGCTGCAGCGGAAGGCGAGATCCGAACCGGAATCCTGGACGTCCTTCCCGAAGGCTACGGTTTCCTGCGCACCAGCGGATACCTGCCGGGCCCAACCGATGTCTACGTGTCGCTTTCTCAGATCCGCCGCTTCGCGCTGCGTCGCGGCGATGAGATCGTCGGCTACGTGCGTACGCCGAAGGACAACGAGAAGTACTACGCCCTGCTGCGCATCGAAACCGTCGCGGGACTGGATCCCGAAGCGGCGCGCCAGCGTTCCAAGTTCGAATCCCTGACTCCGCTGTTCCCCGACGATCGCTTCGTCCTGGAGTGGGGGCCGCAAGCTGTGGCCGAGCGGATCATGGATCTGGTTGCGCCGCTGGGCAAGGGGCAGCGTGGCCTGATCGTTTCCCCGCCGAAGGCCGGGAAGACGACGATCCTCAAGCAGATCGCCAACGGCATCGCCGTCAACTCAGCCAACGTGCACCTGATCGTGTCGCTGGTGGACGAGCGACCCGAGGAGGTCACCGACTGGCAGCGGACCGTCAAGGCCGCTGAAGTTGTGTACTCCACCTTCGACCGTCCGGCCGAGGATCACACCCAGGTTGCCGAGCTGGTGCTGGAACGGGCGAAGCGTCTGGTGGAGGCCAAGCAGGACGTGGTGATCTTGCTTGACTCGATCACGCGTCTGGCTCGCGCCTACAACCTGTCGGCTCCGGCGTCGGGCCGCATCCTGTCGGGCGGTGTAGATTCGACGGCCCTGTATCCTCCGAAGAAGTTCTTTGGAGCCGCCCGGAACATCGAAGAAGGCGGTTCGCTGACCGTCATCGCCAGCGCGCTGGTCGAAACCGGGTCGCGAATGGATGAGGTCATCTTCGAAGAGTTCAAGGGCACGGGAAACAGCGAGATCAGGCTGGACCGGGGCCTTGCCGAGAAGCGCATCTACCCGGCGATCGACGTCGAGGCGTCGGGAACCCGCAAGGAAGAGCTGCTCTACAACAAGGAAGAGCTGATGCTGGTCTGGCGTTTGCGCCGCGTCCTGCACGCCCTGTCGGCCAGCGCCGCCATGGAGCTTCTGCGGGACAAGATCGCCTCGACCAAATCCAACGAGCAGTTCCTCAAGGAGATCAACAAGGTCCCCGTCAACGACTAAAAACGGCACAAAGCGGGGCGGGGGTGCCGAGAGGTGCCTCACCCGGTACCATGACCAGGTTGCCCGCCCGGCTGGGCGGGCGCTCATGTGAAGACGATCCGGACGATTCTGGGCTCGGCCGTGCCGGCCCGTGGCGGTTCTGGAGGAAGGAAATCGAGATGAGGGCCGGGATTCACCCCGAATACGTCGAGTGCGCGGTGAAGTGCTCTTGCGGGAACGCGTTCACCACTCGCGCAACCAAAGCCGAGATGCACGTCGAGCTTTGCTCGCAGTGCCACCCGTTCTATAC
>JBKKBA010000345.1:0-7541 GCA_046714275.1 Actinomycetota bacterium | reverse complement strand
CCGCTCACTGATGGTGCCGTTCTTCAGACCGACGTTCGAAAGAACGCCGTCCAGAGCGCCACCCAGCGGAAGTGCGACACTCACGCTAAGCGCGGTGCCGCCGGCCTGTGCGTTGTAGGTGTCGACGCCTGCGGCGCCTGCACCCGGGCCTGCCACAACCATGGTGGCGACAGCCATTGATAGGACCGCCGCCGCACGGCGAGTCCAGCTAATTCCGTTGCGCATTTCGCCCCCTCCTATAGAGGACCAACCTTGAACTACCCGATTTTCGCTTGTCGTCAGCGGTTATCTTTCGAGGTCAGAGGGGGTTATCCCTGCGGGATAATTAGGAACAACTCACCACGCCGCACGGCGGTGAGACCGCTCCACCCTTTCTGACCCCGTGAACCTCAAGCGCCCAGCCGCGCTCGGTGTCCTCTCGCCCAAGACAAACGAATGCTTCCCTGCACTTCCCACAACGATGAAACCAAGCCTTAGGTGACGGGAGTATGCCGGGTTTTCTTTCGTTTGGCCAGCCATAAGGTGTTCCCTGCAGACAAATCGGTCATGGCCCGGAGGTGCTTATTGTCAGCGATGGGTGATTTGCCGGGAACAGGCTGGGAGCTACCAGACCGACTCTGGGCGGCGAAGGCTGGGCCGGGGAGGGGAACTACAGGCCGACGCTGGGCGCGGGGGCCGGGACTGGCACCGGAGAGGGGGCCACGGTCGGCAGCCCAAGGTCCTCCAGGAGGTCGTTGACGTCATCGACGACGTCGTTGGCGGGCTGGTCCACGTCGGTGCCGCCCACCAGGTCCGTGCCCGCAGGTGGAGTGCCGCCGCCGCCTCCGGAATCGCCGCCGGTGGTGTCTCCGGGGCCTCCGGCGTTGGTATCGGTCGAGTCGCCTTCGGCGTCGCCGTTCCCGCCGGCCGAGCCGGCCGGGTTGGAGCACGAGCACGGAACCGAAGGCTGCGACGAGCCGCCTTGAAGCGCCGTTGGGATCTCCAGGGCGTTGCCCGGGCAGGGGCATCCGGCAATGATGCTGTCAACCCGGGTGCCCACTCGGGTCAGGACGTCCAGGGAGTCGCGCGCCGCGGGGCGAGCCCCCGCCGGAACCCGCTCCACCAGCGATTCCAGCCGTAGGCGCTGGGCTGAGGCAAACCGTGACAGTCGATTCAGCGGGGTCAGGCCGGCGCCGGTTCGCGAGGCGCGGACCAGCAGCTCGGTCCCGGCCAGCGTCGCGGCGTCCATGTCGTTCAGCGTGTCGATGTAGAGCCCGTCGCTGCCCACGTTGGCTGCGGCTAGGCCCGTGACCTCGTTCAGCCGGGTCCGGGCGAAGTCCAGGTGCACATATCCACGCCGTAGGGCCCCGGGAGTAACGGCCATCTGGGCGCCTTCTTTGGCTCGCTTCAAGGAGTAGTTCCATTGGCCCGGCAGTGAGTTCCGGGCGCTTGCGAAGGCCGCGCCGGTTCCCAGCAGCATCATGGCGGCAAGACCGGCTGCGGTGACCACGCGGAACGACCGGCGCCAGGCGTCGGTGCGAACGCGAACGGCGGCGATGGCACGCTCGCGCAGCGGCAGACGAGCGGCCTTCTCGGCCTCGGCGATGATGCGGTTCCGCAGCGCGGCCGCGAAGTCGGGAGTGACGCTCTTGGAGGGCTCAGGGCGGCTGCGCTCCAGCGCCGCCACCAGGGCTCCCATCCGCCGTTCGTCCAGAGAACGTGGCGATGCCGCCCCCTCCAGCATGCGGGCGAAAGTCTCTTCGTCGAGCGTCGGTTTTCTCATGATGGTCTCACCGGGTCAAACGATTTCCGTCCGGTTTGGACTCGACGTCCCACGGGTGGTCTTTCGAATGGTTCCATCCGACTAGTCACCTAGCCACCCCTTGGGGTTCGTCGTCAACGACGACCAGTTTATAGAGCGCTTTCACCGCTCGATACTGCAAAGCCTTGATCGCTCCGTCACTTTTGCCCATAGCTGCGGCGGTTTCGTTCACCGAGTAGCCCTGGAGGAAGCGCCAGTAGATGACTTCCTGCTGCTCGGTTCCCAGCTGTGAGATGGCCTTGTACAGATCTCCGTTCGAGATCCGAGTCAGCGCCAGATCCTCGGCATCGACGACATAGTCGCCTACACCGCCGGCTTGCGGGGCCTCGAAACCGACCGATTCCAGCCGGTGACGACCGCTCTTGAAATGGTCGAGCACCAGGTTCCGGGCGATGGTCAGAAACCAGGCGCCGACATCGCGTCCTTGCCACGTGAAACCCTTGATTTTGCGCAAGGCCCGCAGGAACACCTCGCTGGTGATGTCCTCGGCCAGCGCGGAGTCCCCGCCGACGCGGTACACCACGAAGCGATAGACGCGCTCGACATACCGGTCGTAGAGCGACGCGAACGCTTCCGGGCTGCCGTCGCGGGCGCGATCGACAAGCACGATGACGTCGTCGTCGCCGACGGCTCCGGTCATCGGCTGGAGAGAGATGACTGCAGGCTCGGCCACGTTGATTTCCT
Organism: Actinomycetota bacterium; assembly: GCA_046714275.1. Taxonomy (GTDB): domain Bacteria; phylum Actinomycetota; class AC-67; order AC-67; family AC-67; genus JBKKBA01. Next base: position 5,056 of record JBKKBA010000345.1, on the reverse strand, counting down.
CGTCCGAGGTATCGACCTCGGCGAGGGCTAAGTTGACCGATCGGTGGGTGGCCATTCGTCGTCTCTTTCTTCGTGCTTCTAGCGGTTCGTGATCAACTGGACAATCACAGCTGCGAGCAGAGCAACAAGGACTGCCACCAGAGTCGCTGCCGTCCATCCGCGCATAGCCGCGACGCTACAAGACCCGCGGTGGTGGCGCATCGATTGCGACGCTCCGTGGCCACCGGGACGGGACGGGGCCCGTTCCGTGACCTGTTCGAAGTGAATGAACGACGATGGCCCGTGGTTGCGACACCGTCGCGGGGTTTGCCGTGTCGTCTGGTGAAGGACATCCGTGAAAGGGCGATTCGCCCCGGCTCCCCGCCATGAGCGGTCCAAGCGAAATCGGCAGTTTGGGTACAACCGATCCGCCGACACAGGAAACCTTTTCTTCGCAGCGTAGTTAGGTCAATGAGAGCAGCGTTCAAAGTGTTGTGATCCCAGGTATGAAGCCCCGCCGGACGGGACCGAACTCGGTCCGATCGGTGGAGCCAGGGATGAAGGATCTGGCAACTGCGCGGCTCCCGGGCAGGAATGAAACTTCTCCACCATCGAGGAGGCGAGCCAAAAGGCTCGCCTTCTTGAAGGTTTCCCGCCGAAAATCGCTCAGACATCGACCCCTAGGCAGAGCGACGAAATCTCGCGCTCCAGGGTCTCAAGGCCTTCTACCTTACCCACGCACACCGCAACGCCGGCGTCGCGTGCTTGCTGCAGAAGCAGATCGTCCAGGTAGGCCGTGTACAGGATCACCGGGGTTTCGGGTGAGACCAGGCGGATCTGGCGGGTGGTGGTTAACCCATCCTGCCCGGGCATCTTGTAGTCCATCACGATGACGTGCGGATGGGTCGTCCCGACCAGGGACAGCGCTTCCGCGCCGCCAGAGGCCTTGCCGACGACGTCGAAGCCGTCAAGCTCCAGCATGGAAGCAAGCATCTCTCGAACGTGATCCGTGTCGTCGACGATGAGCACTCGGATGGACATAGGCGGCGCCCCCTGTTTCTGGATTGCTCTCCCTGAATCAATCGTCCGTATGAGAGCTGCCCTTGAGGGGTGGAAACCCTTGAAACGTCCAAAGTGCCCGGAAATCAGGAGCCTGCGGTCGCTCCCAACCGCTCGCCGATGTACTCGCGCTGCTCCTTGAGGACCGATCGGAGCTTCGCCGGCTGTCCGGCCCACGGCCGAATGTCCAGCTCCAGAGTGATCGTGCCGGCGTAGCCGGTGGTGGCCAGACGGTCCAGAAACGCGCCGATCGGAAGCACGCCTTGCGTGAGGGGGGAGTGGCTGTCCCGGCCCGCGCCCAGGTTGTTCGAAAGGTGGATGTGGACGATGCGGTCGGCCAGCTCGTCATAGGCCCGCACGATGTCCACCCCCGTCACGGCCAGATGAGATGTATCCAGCACGATCTTTTCGTACTTTTTGAGGTCTTCGATGCCCGTGGTGCGGTGAAAGGTGACGCCACGGCCGCGGATCCAGACGGGAAACATGTTCTCCATGGCCACGGTCACACCTTCGCGGCGGTTGTGGTCGGCCAGCTCTTCGGCGCACCAGCGCGCGTAGGCGGCTTGCCAGCGGTAAGGAGGATGGACGACCACCACCGGCGAATTCGTTTGCTGAGCCAGCTCGGTCGAGCGCTTGATCTTCTCCAGCGGATCCGTGGAGAAGACCCGGCGCGTCAGCAGCAGAAAGGGTGCGTGGATGGCGCCGACGCGAAGGCCGAAGTCTTCAGCCATCGCCCGAAGGCGGGCGGGGTCCTGACTCTCCTTTTCGGAGGTGACCATGATCTCGGCGGCCTGATACCCCGCCCGCGAGATGGCTTCGAAGGCCTGTCCCAGCGGGAGCATGTAGAAGGGTCCTGTCGAGCACATGATGGTCGGCGAGGGCAATGGTCCTCCTGGCTGGGCAGATCAGGGTTCAGATCGGGTCGTGGGCCGGTGCATTGTATGCAGGGCTTCCCGGGACGCCGGGCCGAGTTGCCGGGGGCCTCGAAAGGGGTTTCGAAACGAAAAAGGAGAGGCTTGGTGGTTTGTCCGGACCGGTCGGTGGGAAAACCCGGCAGACGGAGCAAGCAGAGCGGGGACTTACAATGACGGCATGCTCGAGCGTCTTTTGAAGGCGTCTACGACGTCGACGGCCCTCACCGAAGGGGCACTGGCTCCCCGAGAGGTGATGGCGCCGCCGCCCGAATCGCCGTCGCGGGATCCGGGATCCGGCAGGCGCGCCTGGCCGCTCCGCGTCCTGCGCCGCATCGCACGGGCGCGCCGATGGCGAATGGTGCTGGTGGTGCTCGTCACGATCGTTGCCGTCGTTGGCGGCGTCATCTACTTCGGTCCCGCCTCGTTGGGCGGCGTCGAGCCCCTGCAGAACGCGCGTGTGTTCGACGTCGACAATACCTTGATCACCGAGCTGCGCCCCGAGCAGAACCGGGTCGTCGTTTCGATCAAGGAGATCCCGAAGCTGGTTCAGAACGCCTTCATCGCGGTCGAGGACGAGCGCTTCTGGTCGCACCCGGGCGTCGATCCGATTGCGATCGCCCGCGCCGTGGTCGCCAATGCGCGCGGTGATCGCGAAGGCGCCAGCACGATCACGCAGCAGTACGTGAAGAACACGGTGGTTGGCGCGAAGCGCTCTTGGGGACGAAAGATTCGCGAGGCAATCACCGCGGTTCGGATCGACCGGCGCTATTCGAAAGAACAGATTCTGGCCGGGTACCTGAACTCCATCTATCTTGGCAACGGCGCCTACGGCGTGCAGGCCGCGTCCCGGCTCTACTTCGGCCACGACATCCAGAAGGCAACGCTGGAACAGGCCGCTCTTCTTGCCGGTATCACCGCCTCGCCGACGGCGTTCGACCCGCGACGCAATCAGAAACGGGCCGAGCAGCGCCGCAACCACGTTCTTCAACGCATGCAGGAGCTGGGCATGATCACGGTCGATCAGCGGACGGCTGCGGCAATCCTTCCGGCCTACGTCAACCCACCGGTGAAGATCGCGGTCCGAACACCGGGGTTCGTCGATTGGGTCCGCGGCCAGTTGAAGAAGCAAGTGGGGGAAGATCGACTGTATCGGGGAGGCCTGAAGGTAAAGACCACGATCGACCTGCAAATCCAGACGGAAGCAGAGACTGCCGTCGCAGAGATACTGAACGAGCCGGGTGATCCCGAGGCGGCCGTCGTCGTTGTCGACGTCGCGACGGGGGGCGTGCGAGCCATGGTGGGGGGTCGGAACAAGAAGTTAGGCGACCTGAATCTGGCCACGCAGGGCAGGCGTCAGGCCGGCAGCGCGTTCAAGCCGTTTGTGCTGGCGACCGCGCTGGAGCAGGGGATGACGTTGGAGACCCGGTACTCGGCGCCGGGGTCGATCAGGCTGCGGCTCCCCAGCGGCGAGGTCTGGAGGGTCCCCAACTACGATCGACGGGGGCGCGGGCGGGTGACGCTGGCGCGAGGGCTGGCGCTCAGCATCAACACCGTCTTCGCGCAACTGATTCGCGATGTCGATCCCGAGAACGTGGCTTCGCTTGCGACGGAAGCCGGCATCCGCTCGTCGCGCCTGCGGCCGCTGCACTCGCTGGCGCTGGGAACGTCGGAGGTTTCGCCCCTGGATATGGCGACGGCCTACGCGACGCTGGCCCGCGAAGGCGAGTACTTGAGCGCCACCGGACTTGCCCGTGTCGAGGACGCCGGGGGCCGGCTGCTGCTGAGCACCGAATCACCGGGCGATCGCAAGGGTGGCCCGGCCGTCGATCCGACGGCGGCCAACGAAACGATCGAGGGGATGAAGGGCGTTGTGAAGAACGGGACCGGCCGGCCGGCGAAGCTGGACGGCTACACGACGTGGGGAAAGACCGGGACAACCGACGATTACGCCGACGCGTGGTTCTGCGGTGGGGCCGGCGGGACGGTGGCCTGCGTCTGGGTGGGCTATCCGCAGGGGCGCGTTCCCATGAAGAACGTGCACGGCATCAAGGTCGTCGGGTCGTCGTTCCCGGCCAGGATTTGGAAGCGCGTGATGACGGCGCTGCTGGAGAAGTACCGGCCGGTCGACGACCTGCTCTTCGCGCCGCCCCGCCGGGACCCGCGGCCGTCGAAGCGGCCCAGCGTCGTCACCAGCGAAAATCCAACCGACGAGCCGTCGGAAGAACCCACCGAGGAGCCGACCGAAGAACCCGATCCGCTCCCGATCCCCACCCTGTTCGGACGCACCCCGGCTCCACGGTCCCGTTCGGGCTAAGCGCGCGTGCGCCGGGTTGCACCCCGGATGTTGTGATTGTTGTCCGTGGGACCGGTTACGAAAAGGGTGAGCCCCCGGGTCAGGGGGAGTCCCGGGGGCTCGAAGGGTGCGCCCTGCGTTAGCTGGACGCGGCCCCGGTGGCCGGGCTGTCCAGACCGATCATCTGGACGAGCATGGAGACGGTGCGAGACTGCGGTGCGGCGGGCTTCGGGGCTGCCGGTGCGGCGGGCTTCGAAGCGGATGCAGCAGGCTTCGTCGCGGACGAGGTGCTCCGCGACCGGGTGGTTGTCGTTGAACGAGGCTTGGTCGTTGTGGTGGTCTTGGCGGCCACCGTTCCGCTGCTGCGCTTGGCAAAGACGACCGTAACGAAGATCGTCCCGTCGCTGACCACAACACCCACCCCGAACTGGTTGTAGTCGGTGTCCAGGATGTTGCTGCGGTGACCCGGGGAGTCCATGAAGGCGTCCATCAGGTCGTCCACGCTGGGGCCCATGCCGACGTTCTCGCCGACGACGGTCCAGCCGGAGACCTCGGATCCAAGGTTTGGGTTGTGCCAGATGTAGCCCTGAGCGGCCATGCGGCCGGAGTGGCGCCGCGCAACGCTGGTCAGGTCGGACTGGAGCGACAGCGAACGGCGTCCGTTGGAAGCGCGGATGTTGTTGTGCGCGCTTGCGAACTGCGACTCTTGGCTGCTGAGCGCCATTGCCGGCGAGGCGCCGATGGTGAGAAGCCCACCCAGGATGGCTGCGGTCAGAGCCGCTGCCAGTGTTCGCTTGGATCGCATCATGTC
>JBKKBA010000344.1:0-5936 GCA_046714275.1 Actinomycetota bacterium | reverse complement strand
TCGGGAACATAGGCGAAGTCGTTCCAGTTCGCCGCCGGATCCAGCGCGCACACTTCGGCCGCAACCTGATCCAGGTTCGTCAGGTTGCAGAGGGTCTTGTCGCCGGGATGGTTGAAGGTTGCCAGCGCGTCGGCGCCACCACCCATCCAGGCCGGAGTCTGGAGCCATTGATAGAAGCCGGCCAGCGTCGCGTTTCCCCCATCGCGCACCCACTGGGTGTAGTTGCGCGAGAAGTAGACGTTCGCGTGGCCGTGGACATCGCTCGACCACTCGAACCCCCGCAGTGCCGCGAAGGCGTTCGCGCGGGACTCGGCGACCGCTTGACGTCGTTGCGCATCCCATTTCATCGCCGCGTCGGCCGGCTCGTCGGCCAGCGTGCAGCCCAGGAAGGCTTCCGGGCCGGCGAGGCAGTCTTCCGACAGCGTGAACGGAACGTCCAGGGCTTCGGAGTGCTCGGTCACCGCGAAGAAGTCCAGGTTCTCCAGATCGCGAGCCCGGGCGTAGGCGGCAGCCGGCGTGGAGCCGGGGACACCGTCGGAATAGCCGGTGTGCGTGTGCATCCCGCCGACGTAGAACGAAAATGAACCGGCGGCGGGAGCCGGCGCCCGGACGGCAAGCAGAGGCGCAAAGAGCACTGCGGCGACGGCCGGCCCGATCATCCGCCGTCGTATGAGGGGTCGCATGAGGGAGAGATTCGCCCCGTCGCGTCCGAATTCCCCCTTGCTGCCGCATACGAGCCTCGGATAGCATCGCCGGGCTTGGCGACTCGTCGATGGGTCACCTTGTCGATTTATCGGTGTCGATATATCGATGTCGCTACTTCGCAAGGACGGGGAGGGGGGAAGAGATGGCGAAAGTCATCAGCGTGGCGAACCAAAAGGGCGGCGTTGGCAAGACTACGACGACGATCAGCTTGGGTGCGGCCATCGCCGAGCTTGGGAACCGCGTGCTCATGGTCGATTTCGACCCGCAGGGCGCCTTGTCGGTCGGCATGGGGATCAATCCGAACACGCTGGACCTGACCGTCTACAACCTGCTTATGGATCGCTCGGTCGATCCGGCCACAGCCGTCGCCAAGACCTCAACTCCCAACGTGGAGCTGCTCCCGGCCAACATCGACCTATCGGCGGCTGAAGTGGTCCTGGTCAGCGAGGTCGCCCGCGAGCAAGCGCTGAAGCGGGCTCTGACCAGGCTGCGGGGCTCCTACGACTACATCTTGATTGATTGCCCGCCATCTCTTGGGCTCCTGACGATCAACGCCCTGACCGCGTCGGATTCCGTGATCATCCCGCTGGAATGCGAGTACTTCGCGCTGCGGGGGATGGCATTGCTGGTGGACACGATCGACAAGGTCAGGGATCGGTTGAACCCTGAACTAGAGCTGCAGGGAATTGTCCCGACCATGTTCGACGGTCGCACCCTCCACGGGAAGGAAGTGCTTGAGAGGGTAAGGCAGGCGTTCGGGTCGAAGCTTTTCAAAACCATCATCGCTCGGACCATCAGGTTCGCCGAAGCTCCCGTTGCGGGGGAGCCGATCCTGAGCTATGCGCCGGATTCGAAGGGTGCCCGGGCCTATAGGGATCTTGCCAAGGAGGTGCTTGGAATTGACGATCAAACGAGCGAGCTTGCCGGGAGCGGACGAGCTGTTCCGGGACACCTCGGTGACCCCGGCTCCTCAGCCGGAGACGTCGCCCCAGCCGGAACCGCCCCAGCCGCAGCCCTCTTCGATGTCGCCGTCGCTCCAGGCGGTGGCTCAGCAGACTCCGGTCTCTCCGCCCCCGGCAGCGGCTCCGGTCCAGTCACCGGCTCCGGTTTCATTGCCGACTCAGGCCCCCCCGGCTCCGGTCACCCGGCCGTCGGCTCCTCCGAAGTTGCAGACCCCGCGAACGGGGAGCGGCAGAACGCGCCACGAGGAGAAGGTGACCTTCTACTGCAACCGTGAGGAGCTGCTTGCGCTGGAACGCGCGCGCCTTGCCCTGCGGGAGCACGGGGTTTCCGTCGATCGAGGGCGGATCGTGCGCGAAGCGCTTTCCTACACGCTGGCCGAGTTCGAAGCCAACGGCGCCGCATCGATGATCGTTGACCGGTTGTCACGCCGATTCTGAGCTTGACCGTCTTGCCCGCCGGGCGGCATTAGAATCCGCGCCGCCCATGGTGACGCTTTCTCGGCTCCTCGGTTTGGCTGCCGGCTTCTTCTTCGGCATCATCGTGCACGAGTATGCGCACGCGAAGGCATCCGACATGCTGGGCGACAAATATCCACGGATGCAGGGCCGGCTGAAGCTCAATCCCAAAGCGCACGCCGACCCGATGGGGACGCTGGCTCTGCCGGCTGTTTTCATGCTGATCGGCCTGGTTGGGCAACTGGGCCCTCCGCCGTTCCGGATGGTCTTCGGCTATGGCAAGCCGATGCAGACGAATTCCCGCTCTTTGCGGAAACCAAAGCGCGATCAGATCCTGGTCGCGCTGGCCGGCCCGGCCGTGAACCTTGCCTTGGCCGCGATCGGGGGAATCGCCGGAAGCCGGCTGACCGACCAACCTTTGCGCGCGCTCCTTGCTCCGTCCGGCGCCACCGACGTCGCCGCCGCAGCGCTGCTCTACATGATGACCGTGAACGTCTTCATTCTGATCGTCAACGTGCTGCCGATTCCTTCGCTTGACGGGGCCAAGGTCCTTTCGGTCTTCGTGTCGCCGAAAGTCCAGCTCACGATCCAGGAATACGGTCAGTACATTCTGCTGTTCGTCCTGCTGCTGTTCTTCTTCCTTCAGGGCGTGCTGACCGCGATGGCCAACCCCGTCTGCCGGGTCCTCACCGCCCAAGCCATCCCCATCTGCCCGCTCTAGCGTTCCCGCGTGGGCTCAGCAGTCGAAAGTGGCGGCGGCGGCGCGGCAGATCGCGGATAGGCGAGCGGTGCTCAAGGATCCGAGTCGTCGCACGAGCAGCGCCTTGGGGAAGGGCCGGACGTTGTCGAAAGATGCGACGGACTCGTACGGAAGGCCTTCGTTGGACCCGAGGTCAATCTCGCTGGGGATGCGTCGAATACGTGTCGTGACCGGCGCGACCAAGACGCGCCTCATCACCTCGTTCGCTGCGTCTCTACTCACCACCAAGAAAGGACGCCCCCTCTCATCCGGCGCCTCGCCCCACCAGACTTCCCCGCGGGCTACCACCACTTCTCCCATACCTCGTCGTGGATCGCCTCAATGGCAAGGCGCCGCGTCTCCTTCATCTCATCGTCTGTTTCTGGGTTGTATTGGAACGCGTCCCGGAACGCGCGATCGACGGCCCGGCGCTTGTGCGCGACGAGCAAGGTCTCCAAGGCCTGGCGCACCGCCGCCGATCTGTTCTGGAACAGCCCGAGCGCAACCATCTCGTCGAGGCGAGCGAGGATCTCCTCGGGAATCTTGACCGCTATCTGGGTGGACATACGTTCAGTATACCCGTTCGCATTGCGATATGGTATGCGACCAAGGCGCTGAGAGCGCCACGGGCTCGGGAATCTCCGAGGGAACCCCGCAGTTATCAGTAATCGATGCTGATGATGACTCCCTTGTCGCTGGCGCACACGTACGAGCCGTTGTCGCCAGACGCGGTGCCGACGTAGTAGGTGCATCGCACGGTCTGTCCGTCTTTGAGGAACGTGCAATTCTGCGAGACCGGACCCGTGCAGGTTGCGGCGTACGAGGTGGCGGGAATGGCGAGTGCAGCGACGGCGGCTGCGAGCGAAACGAAGCGACGAAGCATGGCTTGACCCCCTGGTCGTAGATGGCTTCCGCTCTACTCGACCCGCGGGCAGGCGAAGTCTTGCAGTCCGCTCAGGAGCCAATCCCACTCGACCCCCCGGCGCTTCGACGCCTTCTTGCTCGCACGAACTCTGCTGGGACCCGCCATTCCTCGTTGGACCGCCTGGCCCCGGCCGCTAGACTGCCCGCGTGAGCTACCAGGTAAAGATCGAGCTGTTTGAGGGTCCTTTCGACCTTCTGCTGCACCTGATCGCCAAGCGGGAGCTGGATATCTACGAGATCTCGCTGTCGGCGATCACTGAGGATTACCTGGAGTATCTGCGCCTGATGCAGGATCTGGACCTGGAAATCGCCACGGAGTTCCTGGTCGTGGCGGCGACGCTCATCGAGATGAAGGCTTCGCGGCTGCTTCCGGGCCCCCCGCGCGACGACGAGGACGGGCTTTCGATCTCCGACCGCGACTTGCTGATCGCGCGGCTGCTGGAGTACCGAGCCTTCAAGGACGCGGCATCGGATCTTCGCAAGCGGATCGACGCCAACGCTGGATACTTCCCGCGAACCACGGGTCCCGGACCGGATTACGCGCACCTGTGTCCCGACCTGATGAGCCGGACGTCGCCGGACAAGCTGGCCGCGCTTGCAGTCAAGGTGCTGACCCCCCGACCCAAAGAAGTGCTGGACCTGTCCCACATCACGCCGATTCGTGCTTCCGTCCAGGAGGCGGCCGAGATGATTCGCCTGCTGCTTTCCCGCACGCGACGGGGGACGTTCCGCCAGATCACATCCGGCGCCGAATCGCGGATCGAAGTGATCGTGCGCTTCCTGGCTCTTCTGGAGCTGTTCAAGGCGGGGGAGGTTGAGGTCGGACAGGGTGCGACGTTCGGCGAGATCGATGTGGAATGGCGCGGGCGCTCGAAGGCCATCTTCGATGAGTATGAAGCGCAGCCGGAAGCTCCTTCCGCGCTTGGGGAACGCTTGTGAACGAGTTGCGCCGTGTTCTGGAAGCCCTGCTGTTCGTCGCGACGGAGCCGGTTCCGCTGACTGTGCTTGCGCAGATCACCGAAGAGTCGCGCGACAAGATCCGCGGCGAGCTGGAGACGCTGGGCGACGAGCTTTCCAAGGCCGGGCGCGGCGTCACCCTTCGCGAGGTCGCCGGGGGATGGCGCCTGTACACGCATCCCGATGCCGCGGCCCACGTCGAGCGCTTCGTGATGGCCGTCCAGCAGCCCCGGCTGACCCAGGCGGCGCTGGAGGTTCTGTCGATCGTCGCCTACAAGCAGCCGATCACGCGCCAGCAACTGGCGTCGATTCGAGGCGTGGACTCGGACGGAGTTGTGAGCACGCTGGAACAGCGCGGTTTGATCGAAGAGACCGGCCGCGATCCGGGTCCCGGACAAGCGGTCCTCTACGGGACGACAACGCAGTTTCTGGAACGTCTAGGACTTGGCTCGCTGGAGAGCCTTCCGCCGATCGCCGACCTTCTTCCTCCGGCGTCGGTAGCCGATGAGCTGGAACCCTAAAGGCCCCCGCCCCCCGCGCCCCGCCGGCTCTGCCGGCTCTTCAAGGGGTCGTGGTTCGGCGCGCCCGCCCGGCGAAGATCGCGCACAGCGTGACTCGACGGAGCGTCGCCGTCCCGCACGTCCGGCGTCGGGCAGCGCGAAGCCGCGTTCCGACGGGGAGCGCGCTCGCCCCTTCAAGCCCAAGCGAGAGGGAACCGGCCGGAACGTGCCGCCGGGGGATCGCTCTTACAAGCCGAGGCGGGCAGCACCGGGGAGGGATCGAGCACCGGGGGTGCGTACGTACAAGCCGAAACCGTCGTCCGGGGGGCGCCCGTACAAGCCGAAGCGTGAAGAGACTCGCGGCCGCGCGTTCGGTCCAAAGCGGGAAGCCGCGGGCGACCGTTCCTTCCGGCCGAAGCGTGAAACGGCCGCCAGAGATCGCGCGCCGGGGGCTCGTCCCTACAAGCCGGCGTCGAAGCCCGCAGCGGGACGCGAGCGCGCCGGGATGGAGCGGCGCCCCGGAACAAGCTCTTTTAGAGAAAGGCCCGAGCGCTCCCAACGAGATGCGGCACCGCAAGGCAGAGGACGGCCGCCGGGGCCGGGACGAAGTGCCCGACCCGAACGACGGCCACCGAGCCCAAGACCGGTCACCGACGACGCACGCCGCCGCCCCCGCGACGACCGGATGCGAGC
>JBKKBA010000343.1:0-4427 GCA_046714275.1 Actinomycetota bacterium | reverse complement strand
AACGAAGTCCGTAGTTGCTTCGAGGCAGACCGCGTAGACCTGGGCCTTGTCGAACCCAACGAGATTCACCGAGCCGGCGCCCAACCGGGCGGCTATTGGACTGCGCCGATTCAGGAAGGCTCCCTGGCTGCGTCACTCTTGCTTCAAGGGAGCGACGTCTATCTCTCCGCGGCAGGCCACGATACCCCTCTGCACGCACTGCTGCGAGCCGACGGTCATCGCGACTGCCTGGCCGCCCCCTTGCTGGCCGGAACGCGGCTGCTGGGAATGCTCTGCGTCTACGACCGCACCGGCCTTGAAGGAAGCATCGACGGTGAACGGGCCGTCCTGGATGCCCTAGCGCGCGCCGCCGCCGGTGCCCTGCAGAAGGCGTCGTTGCTGGAGGAAATCCTGGAAGAACAGCAGAAGCTGGGCGACATCGTTGCCTACGCATCGGATGGGATCCTGACGGCAGCTCCGGACGGAACGGTCCTGACGTGGAACCCCGCCTTTGAGACGGTGACCGGGTTCCGCGCATCGGAGATGACCGGCTCGCGGTCGCTGGCGGCGCTGCGTCCCCGCACCGAAGACGGCGACGACGTCTGGCTGGAGCACTGGGCGGACCAGCCCGAATTGCTGCCCCAGAACCTTCTGGTGACGACGCCCGACGGCGAGATTCGATCTTTGGGCTGCTCGTACACGGTGGTCCCCGCCCCCGACGGCAGTCCCTCCCTGCTGATCATGGTTGCGCGCGACACGACGAAGGTGCGCGAGATCGAACGGCTTCGCGAGGACTTCGTCGCCGCCGTCAGCCACGAGCTGCGCACGCCGCTCACGCCGATCAAGGGCTTCGCCGCTACGCTGCTGGAGCGCGGCGATCAGATGGATTCCGCCGCGCGAGAGTCCGCGGTTCGCAGCATCGCGCGACAAGCCGAGCGGCTGGAGCGGCTGATCACGAACCTTCTGGAGATGACCAAGGTCGAGCGCGGCATGCTGGCGCCACCGAGAGGAACGGGAGACGCCGCAGCCTCGGTGGCCAAGGTAACGGCCGAGGTCCGCGCGATGAACCCGGATCGAATCATTTGCCTGACGCTTCCCGCGGAGGGAGCGATCATTCGCGGTGACACCTTGTGGGTTGAGCAGATCGTTGGAAACCTTCTTTCCAACGCGCTCAAGTACTCGCCGGCGACGGAGAGCGTCGAGGTGTCGGTGGTCGCGCGCGGTGACCATGTCTTGATCGCCGTTGCCGACAACGGAGCGGGGATTCCACACGCGCAACGTGAGCGCGTCTTCGAGCGGTTTCGCCGCCTGACCGACGACGTGACCCGGGCAACCGGCGGCGCCGGCATCGGCCTGTACATCTCACGCCATCTGGCCCGCATGATGGAAGGCGACTTGGTCGTTGCGCCCTCCGCAACGGGCTCGACCTTGCTCCTGACTCTGCCCAACGCGCGCAGGCTGGCCGCCGTCGGCTGAAGGAGATACCCGACAAACCTTCCGGCCGCACCATTCCACCCCATTCGGATGGACTAGACATCCCTGGCTATCTGTGAAATACCGAATTGGACCATTGCGGACTAGACGGCCGAAGGAGGATGCTGGTGACCGATCAAACGAATCGGGGGAAAGATGCTCGCAACAAAGGTCACCCGTATCGCACGGACGGTCATCACAGTCGCGTCGCTTGTCTGGCTGGCTGTGGCCGCCGTTGCTTATCAAACAATCTCAGTGGCGCCTGCGGCCGTCTTGATGGCGGCGGGAATCTGTTTGGCCGCATCGGTGGCCCGGGAACGCGCGAAAGCCGCTCACACGATTGCGCAACAAGCCGATGCGTTGCACGAAGCTCGCGCCGCCGTCCTGGCCCTAAAGAGCAAACTTAACGATGCCGGCGCGCAACGCGCCGTCGTCGTGGCCGGCATCGGACGCGAGCTTCGCACTCCCCTAACCGTCATGCTGGCATCCACGCGAGCACTCATGGACGGATCGTTCGCCGTGAGCGGGCCGGCGCTGGAGCTGGCCGAATCGGCCGGACGAAACGCGTCCCGGATCGCGCGACTGGTCGACGACGTGCTTCTGGCGGCGGAGGATACGGCGCAGACGCCGCGAGGAATCATTGAGGTCTCGGAATTGCTCCACGAATCCGCCGCGCCGTTCGCCGGTGTCGACATCTTCGCCGACGGCCCTTTGTATGCGGTCGGCGACGACAGCCGCCTTCGCTCGACGCTTGAGCGTTTGATCGCCGACGCAGCGCCGGGTCGAGACGCGCCGGTGCGAGTCCAGGCGACGCTCGATTCGGCTCATATCAACATCGAGATCCAGACGATGGCTTCGGGGGCGCCCGACGGCTTCGGCATCTACGTCGCGGAGCGCCTGCTTGCCGGAACCGGCGCGGAACTGTTCATCGACGCCGATGCCTCCAGCATTCGCATCTCGCTGCCGGCTTTGTCGTCCGCAGCGCTCACGCCCCGCGCACGCTGGTCGTCGGCGCCCTCCGCCGCTGCCGCCGCGATCGCATAGACATCGCTCTACCGTCTTTGCGATCCGCGTTCATCTTCGCCTGCTCCCGTGCGGCAGCCTGCTCCCGTGCGGCAGCCTACGCCAGCGCGGCCAGGTCCTGCATCCGGATGCGTGCAACGCGCCGGCCCAGCGACCGCAGCGACGTCAGGTCCCCCTGTGCCTGCGCGTCGATGAGCGTTCCGAAGGTGAAGCCGCGTCCGGGGATCATCGCGTCGGCGGAGCGCGTGGCGTCAGCCACCATCAGGAACCCCCCGCCGGCCGCGCCGCCCTTATGAAGCTGGCCCGTCGAGTGCAGGTACCGCGGCCCAAAGCCTGCCGTCACCGGGACACGCAGCCGGTCTCGCAACGCGACGCGCGCCTGCTCGATCGCATCGGCGTTTTCAACAGACGGATCAACGTAAGCAAGGATCGCAAGGTAGTCCGGCGGTGGGTCCAGCACGTCACCGGGATCGTCGAAGCCGGGATCGCGCGGACCGCCCGACGACAGGATCGCAGCCGTCGCCTCTTTCGCCTGCGCGACGTTCGGCTGATCGAACGGCTGGATGCCCAGCACATGACCGGCAATCGCCGTTGCCAGCTCGAAACGAAAGAATTCACCTCCCAACGGCGACGGATCCACATGAACGACGGGATGCGCCGCCGCGTCGAGCCAAGGATGCGCCCCCAGCGCAACAAACAGCCGGTCCTTGCCGTAGACGGACGGATCACCGGGACGCTCGCCGACGACGGGCACAATGCCGCGGCCCTCCTTGCCGGTGGACTCGGCGATCAACTGCTCGATCCAAGGTCCCAGTGGCTGCAGATCATCGGGCAGCGCGAAGGTCGCCTTGTCACGGCCGGCCGCAGCCGCTTCGCCCATCGCCGCGCCCAGCAACGCCGCGGGATTGCCGGCGGCCGGCCCCCGGCACGCCGTGGCCATGTCGATCGCCCCGCTCAGCAGCTCGTCGATATCGGCGCCGATCAAAGCAGCCGGCACCAGTCCAAACAGAGACAGCGCGGAGTAGCGGCCACCGATGTCGGGCGCATTCAGAAAGACTCCGCGGAAGCCGTGCGATTCCGCAAGCGACGCCAGGGGCGTGCCCGGATCGGTAATCGCCATGAAATGGTCGCCGCGCTGGATCCGCGCATAGAAGTATTGAAGGTGGGACAACGTCTCGACGGTGGTGCCCGATTTGCTGGCGACGACGAAGAGCGTTCGTCGCAGGTCACCCGACGTTTCCACGCGCGCCACGGCAGCCGGGTGCGTGGAGTCGAGCACCACCAGATCCACGGCATCGGATGCGACGCCCAGGATGCGGCGCATGGTCTCGGCCGCCAGCGACGAGCCTCCCATCCCCAGCAGGACCGCACGTTCAAAGCCTTCCGATGCGATCTGTTGCCCGATTGCGCGCAACTCGGACGCGCGCGGTTGCAGGGCTTCGGCGACGGTAAGCCAGCCCAGCCGGTCGGCGATCTGGTCGGGATCGGGCCGCCAGACCGTGTGATCCCGCTCCCAGATGCGCTGAACGATCCGCTCACGTTCCAGGGCATCGATACGCCGCTCGATCGCCCCACCCAGCGGATCCGGAAAGCTCATACCGTCATCTCATACCGCAGCGTGCCGCCTTCACGCCCGGCCGGCTGAAATCCCGCAGATTCCAGCACGCGAATGGACCCCGGGTTGTCGTGCGCCGTTCGAGCAGTGACCACGCGAACATCAGGCTGCTGGCCCAGCCACGAGCACAAGGCGCGCACCGCAGCCGTCGCAATCCCCTGCCGTCGGAGCGCAGGCACGACCGAGAACCCGATCTCGACGGAACCCAGCGCATCGGGCTTGCCGTGGGTGCCGGCGTCGCCTGCCACCGCACCGTCCACCACAACCAGCCAAGGAGGCCAGCTTTCCGTCTGAGGATCGGCGCGCACGGCCGCAAGCATCAGCGGCAGCGCACCGG
>JBKKBA010000342.1:0-2769 GCA_046714275.1 Actinomycetota bacterium | reverse complement strand
GGTCTGAAGAATGCGCGCCTATCCTGCTTCGGCGCGACCCGCCGCCCCGGCGGCCGCGCGGACGCCGACGCCAATCTGCGCGACATCGTTGGAACCGAAGCGCCCACGGCTTGCATCGTCGGCAAGGCCAGCCGCGCCCAAGTCGTCGAAGCCTTGGGCACGACGCTGCAAGAGAACGTAGCGATGATCGCCGACACGGTCGGCTTCTTGATTCGCGAGGGGATGGAGGTCTTCTTCGACGCCGAGCACTTCTTCGATGGCTACAAGATGGATCCCGCATCGGCGATCGACGCGCTGAAGGCGGCGATCGGGGCGGGCGCGTCGGTCGTCGTTCTGTGCGACACCAACGGGGGAGCGATGCCCGGCGATGTGCGCACCGTGGTTCCGGCGGTGCTCGCCGCCGTCGCCGGCGCCGTGCCGGTCGGCGTTCACTTCCACAATGACACCGACTGCGCCGTGGCCAACTCGATCACCTCTATCGAGCTGGGTGCCGGTCACGTTCAGGGAACGATTAACGGCATCGGAGAGCGCTGCGGCAATGCCAACCTGCTGTCGATCATCGCCAACGCCACGTTGAAGCTGGGCTTGGACTGCGTGAGCGCCGATCAACTGGCATCGCTCACATCCGTCAGCCACGCCGTCGCCGAGATCATCAACATCACCCCCGACGCGCATCAGCCCTACGTCGGCGCCAGCGCGTTCGCGACCAAGGCCGGCCTGCACACCAGCGGTCTTGCAAAGATGCAGGGCGCTTACGAGCATGTCGATCCTGCCGCGGTGGGCAACGTGGCGCGGCTTCTGGTCAGCGAGCTGGCCGGCCGGTCCACGATCGTCATGAAAGGCCGGGAGCTGGGATTCGACCTGGAATCCGACGCCGATCTGGCGACGCGCATCCTCCAGGCCGTCAAAGACCTGGAGCACGTCGGCTACCACTTCGAGGCGGCCGATGCGTCGCTGGAGCTTCTGATCCGCCGCCAGACCGGTATCGATCGCGAGTTCTTCCGCCTGGAGTCGTTCCGCGTGCTGATGGAGAAACGCGAATCCGGCGAGGTGGCGACCGAGGCCACCGTCAAGGTGTGGGCTCATGGGGAGCGGCATATCGCGACCGCGGAAGGAAACGGGCCCGTCAACGCTCTGGACGCCGCGATGCGGCTGGCGCTCACGAAGTTCTATCCGGCATTCAGCTCCATCGACCTAACCGACTACAAGGTGCGAATCCTTGACTCGCACAAGCACACGGCGGCCACGACGCGCGTGCTGCTGGAATCAACCGACGGGACCAAGGAATGGTCCACGATCGGTGTATCGCCCAACATCATCGAGGCCTCCTGGCAGGCGCTCAGCGACTCCATCACCTACGGTCTGCTGCACGCCGGCGACACCGGCAACGACGACTAGGCGCCTCGCTGGATATGCTGAGCAACCCATGAAGATCGTTCGCGTTGCGTACCGGGACGGCATCTCCTTTGGCGTGCTGGAAGGCGATGAGGTCGCCGCGCTCGACGGGCCGCCGATCGGTGAGCTTCGGTTCAGCGGCGAGCGCGCTCCGCTTGCCGAGTGCCGCCTGCTGGCTCCCGTGATTCCGTCCAAGATCGTTGCGATCGGGGTCAACTATCGGGACCATGCCGAGGAAATGGGCCATACCCTGCCCGATGAGCCTTTGATGTTCATGAAGCCGGCGACGGCCGTGATCGGGCCCTCCGACGCGATCCGCAAGCCCGCCGTGTGCGAACGGCTGGACTACGAAGGGGAGCTGGTCGTCGTCGTCCAAGGCCTGGTCCGCAACGCCGACCTGGACGCCGCGCGCCTGGCGATCCTGGGCTACACGATCGGCAACGACGTGACGGCGCGGGACCTGCAGGCGAAGGATGGGCAGTGGACGCGCGCGAAAGGGTTCGACTCGTTCGCGCCACTGGGGCCGTGGATCGAAACCGACCTGGACCCCGGCGCGCTCAGCATTGAGACGCGCTTGAACGACGAGGTTCGCCAGTCGTCGAACACCAAGCATCTGATCGCCGACCCCGTCACGTTGGTGTCCTACGTGTCGAAGGTCATGACCCTGCTGCCGGGCGACTGCATCTTCACCGGGACGCCCGCCGGGGTCGGGCCCATGCAGCCGGGCGACCGCGTCGAGGTCCAGATCGAAGGGCTCGGCACACTCGCCAACATCGTCAGGGCCGCCGAATGACCTCGACGATCGCAGGCGGGGTGCGCACGCGCTTCGCTCCGGCTCCGTCAGGGTCGCTACACGTCGGCAACGGCCGCACGGCGCTGTTCGCCTGGCTGTTCGCGCGTCAGCACGGCGGATCGCTGGTGCTGCGCGTGGAGGACACCGATGCGACGCGCGCGACCACCGAGCACATGCATTCGCTCATCGACGTGCTCACGTGGCTGGGCGTGGACTGGGACGAGGGTCCCGATGTCGGCGGTCCCTACGGCCCCTATCGTCAGTCGGAGCGCTACGAGCTGTATCGCCAGCGCGCCGATGCACTGGTTTCCGCCGGCAGCGCCTACCCGTGCTGGTGCTCGCCCGAGGAGCTGGATGAGCGGCGCAAGGCCGCGCTGGCGGCGGGGAAGCCTCCGCGCTACGACCGCCGGTGTCTGAACCTTGGCGACGCGGAGCGCGCGCAGTTCGAATCGGAGGGTCGCACGGCAGCAGTGCGGTTCCGGGTCCCCGAAGGCGAGACAACCTTCGTGGACCTGGTGCGCGGGGACGTGCGGTTCGACCATCGCGAGATCTCGGACTTCATCATCATGCGCGCCGACCGT
>JBKKBA010000341.1:0-3394 GCA_046714275.1 Actinomycetota bacterium | reverse complement strand
CAGTCGGCACAGATCGCCTTTGCCGTGGCCTCACGCGTTTCCTTCTCTTCCATGTTCTCGACGTGCGGCGGCGAGAAGAAGAGCGTCGCGTCGCGGCCCCGGCAACGAGCCAGCGTCTGCCAGCCGTCCTCCAGGTCCCATCGGGCTTGAACTGTTTCTATGCGCATCGCAAGTAATACGACGCCAGATCAGGATGAGATGTTCCTGTGAGCGATCTCCACAGATGTGGCGAACGTGTTGCGATCCGCGCCGATCCGGTGTGTTCGAGCGAGGGGTGCGGTCGGGAAAATGCCTGGTCAGGTGCGAGCGCGGAGCGGCCGGCGTGCCCGGACCGACGAACGGTTAGACGCGGCGGACGGTTAGAACAACGCCGTCGATACCGGTGACCGTCACGTCTTCGCCGACCCGAATCCGCTCGTCGCCGTCGGAGCGCGCGCGCCAGATCGCGTCGGCGACCCACACGTAGCCTTCCGGGTTCAGCATGCTGCGGACCTGGCCGGGACGGCCCACCAGCGACGCGTCAACGTTGCGGTTGATCGGCTGGCGAGCACGGCGAACCACCGTCATGACGGGAACGAAGAACACGAACGCCAGAACTCCGCCCAGCACCCACAGCCACCAGGCGATCCGCAGCTCGTCCGCCGGGGCCGAGAACAGGCCGGCCGATCCTGCGGTGAAGCCGGCCAGGCCGACATAGGTCGGCAGTCCCAGCCCATCCACCGCGACATCCAGCGACAGCAGAACGCATCCGGCCGCGAACGCAAAGATCGCCCACAGCGCGGTCGGCAGCGCGATCAGCCCGTACACGGCCCCGACCAGCAGGAGCGCCCCCGTGACGCCGGCCACCCCGAAGCCGGGCTGGAAGATCTCGAACACGATCAGCAGGACGCCGGCGATCAGCAGGATGTAGACCAGCGACGGATTGATCAGCGAGTGCACGACGCGCCGCCACGGCCCCGGCTTGTGGAAACGCAGATCGACGGCGTCGCTTTCCAGCCGCAGCGTCCGGTCGCCGGCGGCGGTATTGACGGTCCGGCCGTTTGCCTTGCGCAGAAGTTCGTCAACGCCGGTCGCGGCGAAGTCCACCTGCCGCTCCAGGATTGCCCGAGTTTGCGGAATCGAGCGGTCCAGGTACACGCCGGGCGCGCGGCCGCGGGCGGCGGCAAAGCGGTCGATCTGCTCTTTGGTGGCGGTGTGCAGCGCCCGACCGCGCGGCGACTTGGGGTCGATGGCCAGGTTCGTCGGATGCGCCGGCCCCAGCCGGCCCGAGGGCCCGATCACCGCGACATGCGACGCGGCAACCAGCAGCGCGGCCGTGCCGGCGGCCTGCGCGCGTTGCGGTCCAACGAAGACGGCAATCGGCGTCGCCGATCCCTCGATCAGGCGCAGCAGCGACTCGGTCCGGATGTTCAGGCCGCCGGCCGACGAGATGCTGATGACCAACAGTTCCGCCCGCCGCCGGTTCGCAGACCGAATCTCGTTGGCGATGTATTCCGAGATCGTCGCATCGATCACGCCCGAGACCTCGACCACATCCACGACCGGCACCTTCGTCCCGGATTGCGCCGACGGCGCAGCAGCCCCCGCGCGCGCCTGTGACAGCGCTATCAGAGGCAGTGAGCAGACGATGGCCGCGAGCGCGGCCGCCCTGAACCGCATTGCGGGCGGGATTATAGGCACCCGTGATCAGCCTCGCTTTCGGGACGCGCGGCGCACGGCCTGGGAGGCCGGTTCGGGCGCGGGCGTAGGATGCAATCTATGGCTCGCACCGCACGACTGCCCACGGCTTCCCTGACCACATCCCGGCTGATCATCGTTTCGGGCAAGGGTGGCGTCGGCAAGACGACGGTGGCCGCCGCGATCGCGGCGGCCGCGGCCGGGGCCGCCAAGCGCGTCCTGTTGATCGAGGTCGAGCAGCGCGACGGCCTGGCTCCGCTGTTCGGCCGCGCGCACGTCGGCTACGAGGAGCGCGCCGTGGCTCCCAACATCACCGCTCTGTCGGTCGTGCCCGACGAGGCGCTGGTCGAGTACCTGTACCTGTTCTACGGAATCGGCAAGATCGCGCGGCCACTGCTGACCGGGCGCGCCGTCGAGTTCGCGACCAGCACGGCGCCGGGCCTGCGCGACATCTTGCTGATCGGCAAGGTCAAAGAGGCGGAGAACCGCCGCGTCGGCGGGAAGTACGTCTACGACCTGCTGGTGCTGGACGCGCCACCGACCGGCCGGCTGCCTCTGTTCCTGGACGCGCCGCGAGCCGTGGTAGACCTGGTGTCGTCGGGGGCGATCCGCCAGCAGGCGCAGGGCGTGCTGGACATGCTCACCGATCCCAGCCGCACCAGCGTGGTGCTGGTCACCCTGGCCGAAGAGATGCCGGTGCGCGAGACGATCGAGGGTGTCGACCACATGCGCGATCTGGGGATCGCCGTCGGCCCCATCATCGTCAACGGCTTGCACGCGCAACCGTTCACCGTCGCGCAGCAGCGGACGCTGGCCAAGCAAGACGGCGACGCGCTGCTGGCCGAGGCCGTCGCGGCGGGAATCGAACTGAGCATCGAAGCCGCCCGCGCCGTCGCCGACGTGGCAAACGCGCATGCGCGGCGCGCGGCCGGGCAGCGGCGCGCCCTCAAAGAGCTGTCGGCCCAGGTAGCGTTGCCGCAGTTTCATCTGCCGGCATTGATGACGCCGCAAGTTGGCACCGAAGAGATCCGCCGTCTGGCATCAGAGCTGACCCAGCAGGGAGCCATCGCTTGAGCGATCTGGGCGCCATCCTGCACAACAGTCACATCATCGTCTGCTGCGGTCCCGGCGGCGTCGGCAAGACGACGACGGCTGCGGCGCTGGCGCTGCGCGCGGCCGACGAAGGCCGCACCGTGATCGTATGCACGATCGACCCGGCGAAGCGTCTGGCCCAAGCGCTGGGCCTGACCGACCTGGACAACACGCCGCGTCCCGTCCCCGTCGAAGCGTTCAAGGGCCGCAAGCCCAAGGGCGAGCTGTGGGCAATGATGCTGGACACCAAGCGCACGTTCGACGAGATGGTGCTGAGCATGACCTCGCAAGATCGCGCCGATCGCATCTTCGCCAATTCATTCTACCGGCATGTGTCCTCGACGCTGTCCGGCACGCAGGAATACATGGCGATGGAGAAGTTGTTCGAGCTGCACGAGGAGGGCCGCTGGAACCTGATCGTGATCGACACGCCGTCGACTCGCAGCGCGCTGGACTTCCTGGACGCGCCCGGACGCCTGACCGACTTCCTGGACAGCCGTTTCCTGCGTGCGCTGATCTGGCCGACGCTGATGGCCGGACGCAGCACGTTCAAGGTGATGAACATCGGAGCGCGCGCGATGCTGCGAATGGCCACGCGCATCACCGGATCCGAGCTGTTGAGCGA
>JBKKBA010000340.1:0-8614 GCA_046714275.1 Actinomycetota bacterium | reverse complement strand
TCCTAGACGGCTACGGGCTTTCCATCTTCGGGTCGTTGAGGTCCAGGAAGCGGACGTCCTCCATCAGGGACTGCCACTCTTCCATCAGCGCCTTGGCGTCGCCTTCAACGCCCTTGGCTTCGTTCGTGCGCGCCTCTTTCTCATTGGTGAAGTAGATCACCGAAACGAACTTGTTCCCGCTCCACGCAGTCGTTCCGCCGATCACGTCGGGGCGCTGTCCCTCCATGGCGGAGTCCATCTCTTGGTCCAGCTCTTTGAAGCGCTTCTTGTCCTTGGCCGCGCCGGTGATGATCTGAACGAATCCGGCCTGGTCGCTTCCGCCCTTGCCGAACGTATCGACTTCGCTGGAGTCGAAGAACGTCGCGTCGCCTTCCAAGTTCTTGGCCATCTCGTTCCACCACGCGCCCTGCTCGGGCCGGTCGCTGTTGGCGCGCGCGTTCTGCTCGTTGTCGAAGCGAACGACGGTCACCAGCTCGTTGTCCTTCGTGATTCCTCTGGTGACACCCAGCCATCCCGTGGCTCCCGGCTTGAGGTCTTGCTGCCACCGCTGTACCGCGGCCTCGACGCCGGCGGCGTCCTTGACTCGTGCTTGAATCACCTGAATGAACATGCGGCCTCCCTTTCGTAGGGTCCCGGCATACGCCTGTTCCAGCCCCGCTGTCAATTGACCCGCAAGCCGCCCACCAGTCGGCGCCGCGCGGAAGGCGTCTTTCCCCCGCCGCGGGTGTGACGTCGCCCGAAGCGCGCGGATCCTGAAGGGCGGGTTCTTGCGACCTCATCCAGAAGCGGCACAAATCTGGGCGCAGCGGGCTTTTCTAACGCGCGCGAGGAGAATCGAGCAAATGCGCTTGAGTTGCCTGAGGAGGGGTATTGGACCATTGGTTGTGATCCGATCCCAGAGCCGGTGGGATGGCTTGCTCAAGAAGCCAAGTGAGTTGTCGAAAAAGACAAGGACGACGATTCCACCGACATCGCACATCCTCTTGCCTCATGGGGGAGCGTCATTTCATGCACAGCCACGGCAACGCCCGGATCAAGGCACCTCAGGGCCAGACGCCCATTGCGTCTGCCGTGCGGGAGCACGCGCGGGAGCACACGCGGGAGCACGTGCGGGAGCACGTGCGGGAGAACACGCGGGAGCACGTGCCCGTTGCTGCGCGCACCACCCCAGGATCCGCCTGTGTTCTTGTCGTCGATGACAACGAGATCAGCCGGCTGGTCGTGGTCCGCACTCTTGAGAAGCTGGGCTATCGCGCCGACGTCGCCGGGAACGGGCCGGACGCCCTAGCAGCCGTCGCGGCCGTGCCGGGCGGTCACTATGCCGCCGTGCTAATGGACTGTCAGATGCTGGGGACCGACGGATACCAAGCGGCTTCAGAGATCCGCCGGCTGGAGGGTGGCGGGCGGCACACCCCGATCATCGCGATGACGGCCTGCGTGGCGACGGGTGATGCGGAGCGATGCCTGGCCGCGGGAATGGACGACTTCTTACCGAAACCCGTCCAGGACTCGGCGCTTGCCGGCGTGCTGTCTTCATGGGTCGAAGACGAAGTCGCGGCGGCGTCTTCACTGCCACGCCTGTCTGCCGGCCGTGGCCCGCGGCTGCCGGGCGCGGCGCGGGGATCGTTGGACCCGAAGATGATCGCCGAGTTACGGAAACTCCAAGAAGCGAGCGACGGACAGTTTATCGTTGAGCTGGTTCAGACGTTTCTCTCGGCGACCACAACGCGACTGACAGAGCTGGATGATGCGATCCGGCAGCGGGACGTGTCTCAAATCGAGCGGCTGGCACACGGCCTGACCGGTGGGGGCGGAACCATTGGAGCGACGGTGATGGCAGAGTTGAGTGCCGCGTTGGAGGCCGCCGCCCGGGCGGGAGAGATCCAGACCGTGCGTCGATTGCTGCCAAAATTGGTGGCAGAGTTCGGGCGAGTCCGCCACGCGCTGATCGAAGAATTTCAAGACTTATCGAAGTGATCGCGGGCTCGCCGCGTCGAGTCCGAATGCTTGCGACGCGGCATCACGTGACTGCAGGAGCGACGACGGATGAGGAAATCGCATTCCCCTGAGGAGCCCGTCAAACGACGACGAGAGTTTCTTGAGGCCGTGCTTGAAAGCCTTGACGAGGGGATCGTGGCCTGTGACGCCGACGGCACGCTGGCGCTGTTCAACCGCGCTACTCGAGAGTTTCACGGGCTTCCCGCGGAGCCCCTGCCGCCGGAGCAGTGGGCGGACCATTACAACCTGTACCTTGCCGACGGTAAGACGCCGATGGCGACCGCCGACATCCCCCTGTTCCGTGCGCTCCGCGGCGAGCATGTGCGCAACCAGGAGATGGTGATCGCCCCCAGGAACGGAAAGCGGCGGACCTTGCTGGCCACCGGGCAAGCCATTTTCGACGCCGGCGGCAACACGCTGGGCGCCGTGGTTGCGTTGCGCGACATCACCCAGCAGCGAGAGACCGAGACTCGCCTGGAACACCACACGCTCCACGATGCGCTGACGGGCCTGGCCAACCGGAACCTTTTTGCCGACCGCGTCGGCCGGGTCCTGGTGGGCAACCGCGACCAGCCGTATTCGGCCGCGACGCTGCTGATCGACATCGACCACTTCAAGGCGCTGAACAACGTGCACGGTCAGCGCGCGGGGGACGTGCTGTTGTCGGCCGTGGCTCGCAGGCTGGAGGCCGCGATGCGGCCGACCGACAGCGTGGCCAGAGTCGGCGACGACGAGTTTGCCGTGCTCTGCGACAACGTCGCCGACGAGCAAGGCAGCATCGGGATCGCGGAGCGCATCACGCGCGCGCTGCATCCGCCGTTCGATCTGGACGGGCAGCGGGTTCAAATCACGGTGAGCATCGGGATTGCTCTTGCCGGTTCGGCCGACGACGATGCCGAGGGACTGATCCGCGACGCAGAGGCGGCTTTGCAACGAGCCAAGGATCTCGGTATGGCTCGCTACGAATTCTTCGCCGAAGACATGCGAGTCCACGTTCTGGAGCGGCTGGAAGAAGAAAAGGCCCTTCGGCTGGCGCTTGAGCGCGAAGAGTTCCACTTGGAATACCAGCCGGAGATCGCACTGCAGAGCGACCGCATCATGGGAGTCGAGGCGCTTCTTCGGTGGGAGCGGCCCGGGCGCGGCCTGGTGCCGCCGGCCGATTTCATTCCGCTGGCCGAGGAGACCGGACTGATCGTCCCGATCGGCACATGGGTGCTTGAACGGGCTTGCCGTCAAGCCGCCACGTGGCACAGCGAGCACCCGGATCGCCCGACGTTGATTGTGTCGGTCAACGTTTCGGGCCGGCAGTTTCACTACGGCTTCGCCGAGACCATCCGGGGAGTGCTGCGCCGAACCGGTGCGGACGCGCGGATGCTGTGCCTGGAGCTGACCGAGAGCACGGTCATGGAGAACGTGGACGCGACGATCAAGATTCTGCTGGACCTGAAGAACCTGGGAGTCAAGATCTCGATCGACGATTTCGGCACCGGATACTCCTCGCTGGCGTATCTCAAGCGCTTCCCGCTGGACATGCTCAAAATCGATCGCTCCTTCGTGGACGGGCTTGGCCGTGACCCTGAGGACACGGCGATCGTCGCCGCCGTGGTGGGCATGGCCCATGCGCTGAACCTGAGCGTGGTGGGCGAAGGCGTGGAGACGGCGGAGCAGTTGGAGCGGCTGAGAGGCCTGGGGTGCGAGTACGCGCAGGGCTACTACCTTGCTCGCCCGATGCGTTCGTCCGCCGTTGACGCATTGCTGGCGGCGGAGCGCGAAACCCGGCAATCCTCCGGTGCGATCATGCCGAGCGGGTACCGCAGAGATGCGGTCGTCATCGCCGACGACGCGCCCGAAGTGCGGCAACTGGCACGGATGAGTTTGTCGGCTGCGGGCTTCGAGATTCATGAAGCCGCGAGCGGGCAGGAAGCGATCGCCCTGGCCCGGCAGATCAGGCCCGAATGCGTGGTCTTAGATGTCGAGATGGGTGACGTGAGCGGCTTCGATGTCTGCCGGGCGCTGCGGGCCGATCCGACGACCACCGAATGCACCGTCCTCATGCTTACATCTCAGCAGCAAGCGTCGGCCAAGGTCGAGGCATTCTCGGCCGGCGCCGACGACTACGTCCTCAAGCCGTTCGCTCCGCGTGACTTGGTCGGCCGCGTGCAAGCCGCCGTTCGACGCAGGGGTCCCTTCGCCTCACCCTTGCGCGCAGACGGCACCGACGATTCGTTGTAGGTGCCGGTTCGTAAAAGGGCTCAGGGCGCGACGAGCGAGGGCGGCAGCGGCTGGGCATGGACGATGCGCACCCGTCGCGTCGCTCGCGTCAAAGCGACGTACAGCGCCCGCAAGCCCTGCGGTGATTCATCGGCGATGCGGGCCGGTTCGACGATGACGACCTCGTCGAACTCCAGTCCCTTTGCGTCCTGAACGCTCAGCGCGACGATCGTCGATCCGGGTTCGTCCGAACCACCGGCGGCAACGCGCGCGGTGGCAAGCAGCGAGGGCGGCGCGATGACGGCCATCGTTCCGATGCCGGCCTCGCGATGCTCGCCGGCGATCCGACGGATCGACGGATCGACGGCGCCCGGAATCAGACCGACCGGCTCGCCCGATTCCCGAACCGATATCGGCGGCACCAGCCCCGGCGACGTTTCGGCCAGAAGGCGCGCCGCCAAATCCATGATCGAGCCGGGTGTTCGGTAGTTGATCGTTAGCTCTTCGACGCGTTGAGCATCACGGCCGGGCAGGTGAACCAAGATCTCATCCCACGAGCCGGGCGGCGTCGCTCCGATCGATTGAGCCAGGTCGCCGACAACGGTCATCGAGCCGTGCCGCGACCGGCGCCCCAGCATGCGCAGCGCCATCGGGGAAAGATCCTGCACCTCGTCGGCGACGACGTGGCCGTACGTTTCGATCTCGTCGTCATCGTCTTCGTCCTCGTCGTCCTGTCGCCGGTTGCGCAGCGGCGCTCCCAGGATCGTGAACGCTTCCTCGATCAAAGGAAGGTCGGCGACGGTCCACGCCGAGCCGTCTTCGCGGTACAGCATCTCCGTTTCCTGGGCGCTCAGAATTCCGCGCCCGGCCGCGCGCAACCGCGTGTGCGACGAGAGCAGATCTTCGATCAGGCGCTTGGGGGTTAGCAAGGGCCAGATCTCGTCCAGCAGGGCGGTGACGGCCTCGTTCGATTCAAGCATGTCTTCGCCCAGTTCCCGCGACATCGCCTCCGTGGTTGCCGCCGAGCCGAACCGATCGCGGACGGCAGACACGTACCGCTGGTACAAGCCGGCAGCGACCGCGCTTCGAACCATCGTGTGGCGAGCGTTATGGCTGCGTCGGGATCGTCGCGCGGTTGCCGCGATCTGCGAGATCTCTCCGGCGCTCAGCGCCAGCTCGTAGCCGTTGAAGAACACGGTCACGCCGCGGTTCGGGGGCCGGCGGCGGTCCTTGATCGCGCGAACCACAACGGCCGCCATCCGCGCGTCTCCCTTCAGACGAGCCACAGGCGCGGCTTCGGCGCTGCGCACCGTGACGCCGTCAACCAGATCTTCCAGCGTCGCCAGCCGCGCCCCGGACTCGCCGAGCGCCGGGAGCACACGTTCGATGTAGCGGAGGAAGCGACGGTTCGGGCCGATCACCAGGATGCCTTGCCGGCCCAGCTTGCGCCGGTGCGTGAACAGCAGGAAGGCCGCGCGATGCAGCGCCACGGCCGTTTTCCCCGTTCCCGGTCCGCCTTGGACCGCGATGATGCCCTCCAGGGGAGCGCGGATGATCCGGTCTTGCTCGCCCCGGATCGTGGCGGCGATGTCGCGCATGGTCCCGACGCGAGGACGCTCGAGCGCCGCCAGAAGCGCTCCGGTGCCGGCCAGGCCAAGATCGGTGCCGTCGCCGAAATGCTCGTCTTCGATCGTCAGAAGCTTGCGGCCCTCGCACAGGAAGTGGCGGCGCAGCGCCAGCCCCAGCGGCTGATGGCCCGTCGCGCGGTAGTACGGCTCGGCGGCCGGAACGCGCCAGTCGATGACCATAGGCTCGTGATGCTCGCCGAACACCGCGCGCCGCCCGATGTGGTAGCGCTCCTCGGTCAAAGAATCCGTGCGACCAAAGATGATCGACTCGTCGCCGATGTCCAGAGACGAAGCGCGATGCAGCGCCACCCGGACGGCCACGTCGCGATCGAACTGCTGCCCGTACATCGTCGTGCTTTCGCGCATCAGACGCGCAGCCCGCTGGTTCGCCTGCTCGCGAATGGTTTCCAGACGCTCGTAGGCGTGATCGATGTAGGCCTGCTCCTGCTCGTGCTCGGGGTGCGTTGCTTCGGACTCCCGCACTCCCAACCGTCATCCCCGTCGCCTAGAACCGATCGGCCAGCCTACGCGTCGGGCGCAAGGCCGGGCAGGAACTGCTCGATCAGCCCCGACATGGCCGACATCATGTCGAAGACGGCGTGAGCCTCGGACCGGCCCGGATCCAGGCGCGTCATCAGCTCGATCCCCAGGAACATGGCTGCGATCGCGTAGGCGGCTTCCCGTGTCGGAACCATGGCGCCCAGCGGATTCGCGGCCAGCGCCCTAGTCAGAGCATCTTGCACCAGGCTGATCCATTCCTCGAATCGTTCCAGGATCGACTGACCCACCTCCGGGTCGGACGCGGCGGCGGCCATCAACTGCGTCACGGCGGTTACCGATCCGGATTCCAGATCCTCGTCGTGCAATCTGCGCGCGACCCCCACCAGGTCCGGCAGCGACGCGACCTCCGCTGCCGCCGACCGGTAACGAGCCACCTGTGCGGCGGAGGTTTCGCGAAATGCCTCCAGCAGCAGCTTCTGGACCGAACCGAAGTGATAGAAGATCAGCGCCTGGTTGAACCCGCCGTGTTGCGCGAGCGATCTCGCCGTCGTCCCCGAGAACCCCTCTTTGCTGAGCGTTTCCAGGGCAGCCTGGACGATCCGCTCCGGTGTGTCGGAATCGGATCGTCCCGGGGGCTTGCGCGGGGGCTTGTGCGGGGGCTTGCGCGGCGCATCGGTCATGAAGGGTTCCCGATCGTAGCCTGCTCGCACCACGTGCACTCGTCGCTCTGCGGCTCCATCCACCGGCTCCAGGTCCCGCGCCGCCGCGACACGTGCTTGAAGAACCGCTCCGCCAAGGGCGCTAGGGCCGGAGCCGACAGCCGGTAGGACCAGGAGCGATACCGCGCGGTCGCCCACAGACACATCAGGAAACCGGCCGGACCGATCCAGACGTGCCCGTGCTCGTCGGCGACGACCAGCTCGGATCCCAGCCAGGGGAGCGTGCCGTAGCGCAGCCGCGCCTGCTCCGAGCCGGCCGGCAGAAGCTCGACATGGATCAGGCAGCGTTGCTGCATCAGCCAGTCACGGCATCGACGGCAGAGCGCGCATCGCTCGTCGTAGACGACCGACAGCCGGGTCGGGATGCCGGCGTCTTCCGGAGTCATCGCCGGTCACCTGGTCGGCAGCGCGGGCGGAGCCACCGGCCGGCGGGACTTGGATACCGGGGGCGGGGGCGCAGGGATGATCATCTGGGGAGCCACGGGTGGCGGCATGTGGCGCTGCTCGCCGCGGCCGCGAATCCGCCAGAAGACCAGCACATTGACGAAGTGGATCAGCGCCAAGGTCACCAGCAGGAGTGCCAGACGGTTGACCAGGAACTGGACGGCTTCGATCCCGTCCAGCCCACGCCGGGCACGCAGGACGTAGAACGCGTAGCCCAGGTTCAGCATGTAGAAGCCGACGACCAGCAGACGGTTGACCGCTTCGGCCAGGCCGGGCTTGTCGTCGAAGACGTCGTGAAGGAACACCGCGCCGTTCTTAGCCAAAGTTCGGGCCAGCCACGTGGTGAGCCCCACGGCCACAGCCGCGTAGGTCAGATACACCAGGATCAGATACTGGTCGCCGTTCACGTCGATCCCCTCCTTGCCTCGGTCCGCCGAGCTCCTCGATCCCGCTGAGCGAATGCTTTAAGCAGATGCTTTGAGCATACGCTTAACACGCAGCCTACGCAAGGGGTTTACCGAGCCAGGTTCGATTTGTCCGGACGGCAGGGAATTGCGCAATCGGCACGAAACCTATCTCATCGCACATCCGACACCCCCCCGGAGGATGCACAATGAGACGGCTTCTCGCCCTCGGCTCGCTGTTGGTCACGCTCCTCGCGATGCTTCCCGCAGCAGCATCGACGCCCTACCCGATCCTGCAAGAGCCCGTTCTGCGTTCGGACTCACTGTTCGAGCCGACGCCCTGGGGCTACCAGCGGAAGACGCTCACCTTCCCCGCAGGGCCCTACAACGGAACCTGGCCGGCGCTTTTGACCATGGAGGGTTATGCGGGGGCCACGCGCGGCGACGGACCCAACGCGTATCTGCGTATGGACGACGGCGAGCTGATGGCGCTTCGCATTCAGTTCAATCAGGGCCCGCGCCGCGACTACGTGATGGTCCAAGCATCAATCCGCGGAACCGAATGCTCGTGGGGCAGCTTCAATCTCTACGACCGGCGGCACGCGTGGGACGCTCACCACATCATCGAGTGGATCGCGGCGCAGCCCTGGTCGAACGAGCGCGTTGGCATGTTCGGGTCGTCGTTCCCCGGACAGACGGCGTACTGGGC
>JBKKBA010000339.1:0-2886 GCA_046714275.1 Actinomycetota bacterium | reverse complement strand
ATCCAGCAAGCTGCGCACTCCGGCCGCGCGGGCCGAGGCCGCGATCAGCACGTCGGAAAGCTGAGCGTTGATCTGCTCGCGGATCTGCCGGGTGATGGGAAGCACTTCGAAGATTCCGGTGCGGCCGCGGAAGCCCGAGAACGTGCAGGCCTCGCAGCCGGCGCCGCGGTAAAGCGGGACGCCCTCGATCGCGGCGCTCGTCAGGCCCAGCCGGGCCAGCACGGCGTCGGAAGCCTGGGCCGGCTCCTTGCAGTGCGGGCAGATGACGCGGACCAGGCGCTGCGCGATCACCATGGTCAGCGATGTTGCGACCAGGAATGCCTCGACACCCATGTCCACCAGCCGCGTGACGGCCGACGGAGCGTCGTTGGTGTGCACTGTCGAGAAAACCAAGTGCCCGGTGAGCGCCGACTGCAGAGCAATCTGCGCCGTTTCCGTGTCGCGGATCTCGCCCAGCATGATCACGTTGGGGTCCTGCCGCAGGATGCTGCGCAGCCCGCGGCTGAACGTGATTCCCGTCCGCTCGTCGATCTGCATCTGGCTGACGCCGGCCATGTGGTACTCGATCGGATCTTCGATCGTGACGATGTTCACCTCGGGCCGCAGCATTGCCTGCATGGCCCCATACAGCGTCGTGGTCTTTCCCGAACCGGTCGGCCCGGTGAACAGGACGAAGCCTTGCGGCATCTCCAGCGCCTCGCGCAGCATCACTAGGTGATCGGGCTCCAGCCCGACCAGGTCCAGGGGAATGGTTTCCTCACCCTGGCGCAGCAGCCGGATGACGATCTTTTCGCCGCGCATCGTCGGAATGGTCGATACTCGCATCGAGACGTCGCGCCCTTCCACGGCAAGCCGGCCGCGGCCGTCCTGGGGACGGCGGCGTTCCGAGATGTCCATTCCGCTGATGATCTTCAATCGCGAAACCAGCGACCCGTGCACACTCTTCGGCAGAGTCATGACCTCTCGCAGCAAACCGTCGATCCGGTAGCGAACCTTCACGTCGGTTTGCTGTGGCTCGATATGCACGTCGGTCGCCCGGGCGCGAACACCGTCGGCCAGAATCGCGTTGGCCAGGCGCACGACGGGGGCGGCGTGGGTGCTGCGCTCAAGATCCGACACTGGGGTGTCGTCCTGGGTTGAGTCGGCAATCACCTCGATGTCGGCGGCAACTCCCAGACGGCCGACGACCTCGGCGGCCTGGGCGTCCAAGCTGTAGAAGCGCTCGATGGCTTCGCGAATCGACGACGCGGTCGCGACCGCAGGCTTGACCTTCCCGGCGCGAGCGGCCACACGCACATCGTCAAGCGCGACGACATCGGTCGGGTCGGCCATCGCCACCATGATGCCCTCGTCGGTGCGCTCGATCGGCACCAGCGAGAAGCGTTCGGCCAGCCGGCGAGATACCAACTCGGTCAGCTCGGCTTCGACGGGAATGGTGGTCAGGTCGATGTAGGGGATACCAAGTTGCAGGGACAGCGCATGCGCAATCCCTTCTTCGGTGATCACGCCCATGTCAACCAGAACGGCGCCAAGACGGATCCGGCGGCCCATCGTCTTCTCGGCGTCCTTCTGGTGAGACAGGGCAGCGTTCAGCATTTCCTCGTCGATCATTCCGGATTCGATGAGGACTTCGCCAAGACGCTGAGATTTCGGCATGTCAGAAGAATATTCGGCATGCCGGTGGTCCGACAGAAAGGGTAGAAAGAAAATGACCCAAATGAATTGGGTCGAAACCATTGCTTATTGCTCAAGAGCGACAGCCGCAGAAGGAAGAGGGATGTCAGGACGGCGGCAGGGGGAGTCGCCGAAGCCCGGCAGAGCAATCACAACCGGCGAGTGGAGTTGAAACGGAAAAGCCCCCGCGCATGGCCGAGGGCTGGATCCGATGTTTCCGATGCCGATGTTTCCCATGCCGATGTTTCCCATGGTGGGCGACCGGGGATTTGAACCCCGACCCTGTTTCCAGGACAGGAACCTGAATCCTGCGCGTCTGCCAAGTTCCGCCAGTCGCCCAAGCGGAACCGGCATGGTACCAAACCATCCGTGGGCGTACGGATAGACTTTGACACCTAGCCTCGTGGGCATCCTGAAGGACTTTGAGCGGCGCCTCGAACAAGCCGTCGAGGGGTTCTTCGCGCGCGCCCTTCCCGGCGGCGGCCTGCAGCCCATCGAATTGGGCAAGCGCATGATCCGAGCCATGGATGACGCGAAGTCCGTCGGCGTTTCCGGCCGGGTGGTCGTCCCCAACGCGTTTACCTTCCGCGTCTCTCCTAAGGATCACGAACGGCTGGCTTCACTGGGTTCGTCGCTGGAGCGCGAGCTGGTCGCCGTCGCGCGCCGAGCCACCACCACGGAGGGTTGGACGGTGCTGGGCCCTCCCTCCGTCGCGCTGGAAGCCGATGAAAGCGTCCACGCCGGCACCTTCGAAATCGCCACAGAGATCCGGGAAGGTCATGATCCGGCCGCCTCTGCCGGCTCGCATACCCAACTCATCCAGATCGCCGTGACCTCCGACGCCGAGTTGGTGGTGCTCGGCTCGAAGCGTCGCGCGTACCCCCTGTCGCGCGATTCGCTGATCATCGGACGGCTGGATACGTGCGACATCGTGCTGGACGACGTCGGAGCGTCGCGGCGGAACACGGAGGTTCGACGGGAAGGCGACGAGTGGTTCGCCATCGACCTGGACTCTACCAACGGCACGCTGGTCAACGGCCGAAGCATCCGCCGGCATCGTCAGAATCCCAAGGACGTCATGCTGATCGGAAATACACAGATCGAATTCCGCGCATGACGGAAATCGCCAAAGGGGGCCTCGTTGTCTGAGTTGGTCCTGACGACACTCAAGTTCCTTTTCCTGGCGCTGCTGTACCTGTTCATCGCGCGAGC
>JBKKBA010000338.1:0-3060 GCA_046714275.1 Actinomycetota bacterium | reverse complement strand
GGGCGGATGAGCCGGCTGGGCAAGGGCGAACTGTGTCACGGAGAGATCTTGTCGCCCGACGACGTGGTCGCCAGCGTCCGCGCCGTCTCCGCCGACGACATCCGCCGGATCGCCGGCCGCCTGCTGGATTCGCAGCCCTGGGCTCTGACCTTGCTGGGTCCCGACGATTCCGTCGACCTTGACGAATTCGTCTCGTCGTAATCTCCGGGTAGCATTGCGCGCATGATTCGTGTCGGCGTTATCGGAGCCAGCGGCAAGATGGGGCGGCAGGTGTGCGCCGCCGTCGCCGGAGACCCGGAGCTGGGCTTGGTCGCGGCCGTAGACCGCGACCATTCGGGCGAAAATATCGGGGTTCTGATCGGTCACCCCGAATTGAAGATCATGATCTCCGAAGAGATCGACATGCTGGCCGATGCCGAGTGCGAGGTCGCCGTGGACTTCACACACCCCCGCGCGGTGATGGACGACATCCGTTGGTGCGTCCGGCACGCGATTCACGCCGTGGTCGGGACGACCGGTTTGACGCAACCGGAACTAGACAAGATCCGCAACCTCATCGAAGAGGAGGGGAGCGAATCGAACGTGTTCATCGCTCCCAACTTCGCGATCGGCGCCGTGCTGATGACGCACTTTGCCGCAGCCGCGTCGAAGTACCTGCCGAACGTCGAGATCGTGGAGTTGCACCACGACGGCAAGGCCGATGCCCCGTCGGGCACGGCGCTCAAGACCGCCGAAGAGATCGCGAAGGCACGCGAGGAGATCCCTCCGGTGACGATGGGAGAGACGGTGCCGGGCGCTCGCGGCGCGGAAGTGGACGGGATGCGGGTGCACTCGATCCGGTTGCCGGGGCTGGTTGCCCATCAGGAGGTGATCCTGGCCGGGCCCGGGCAGACGCTTTCGATCCGCCACGACGCGTACGACCGGACGTCGTTCATGCCGGGGGTTCTGCTGGCGATTAAGAATGTCGCGGCACGGCCGGGTCTGACGGTCGGGCTCGAGACGCTGCTGGATCTATGACGCACCCCTACGTCGCCGAGGAGTACACGCCTGCCGAGCAGGAGATCCTGCAGCGATTCGTCACCAACCTGGACCGGCCGGTTTTCGCGCTGGTCAACCTTCCCGAGGTGGTCAAGGGCGCGTTGTTCGCGCGCTACTCCCGAACGGCCAAGCCCCTACGACGCCTGTTCCTGGACGAATTCGTCCGCGACGGCAACGTGGAAGCCGGAAAGCCTACCCAGCAGATCGGCCTGGAAAAGGCGGACGAGCTTTACGACCGGATCTTCATCGAGTTTGGGGATGATTCGGTGGCACAGCTCGGCGGTGCGCACCTGGCGGTGGAGCAAGCCTCGAACGTGCTGACCAAGCAGATCGAATGGGGCCGTTTGGCGGCTTATCTGGAGCAGTCCACGCGCTACGTCGGCTACGACGATCAGCCGGGCGGACGGTGGCGCTACTACCGCGAACCCGACGTGATGGCCTCGGCGAACGGACCCGGGTACACGGCGGCTCTGGACCGAATCTTCGAGCTGTACGCGCAGCAACTGCCGCTGTTGATCCGGCATTTCGAACTGCGGCATCCAAAGGACTCCGGGGATCCCGACCGCGTCTGGAAGGCGACGATCAAGGCAAAGGCGTGCGACACGCTGCGCGGGATGCTGCCGGCGGCCACGGTGTCGAACCTGGGCGTGTTCGCGACCGGTCAGGCCTACGAGATGATGCTGCTTCGGCTGCGCGCCTCGCCCCTGGCAGAATGCCGCAGAGCCGCCGACGGCATTCTGGATGAGCTGAACAAGGTGATCCCGACATTCCTGCAGCGGGTCGATAATCCGGATCGCGGCGGCGTGTGGTCCCAGTACTACCGCAACACGCGCTCCGCGATGCAGTCGGTGGCGGCGCAGATCCTGGGCGACGATAAGCCCGAGGATCGCCCGCTGGTGATGTTGCTGGACTTCGATCCCGACGCGGAGGTCAAGCTGGTGGCCGCCGCGCTCTATCCCTATTCGTCACTTCCCGAGGACATGCTGGTCGAGCGAGCCCGCGCGATGACCGTCGAGGAGCGGCTGCGGGTGCTGCGAGCGTATGCCGGAGATCGCACCAACCGCAGGCACAAGCCGGGGCGGGCATTCGAGCGCGTCGGCTACCGCTTCGACGTCCTTGGCGACTACGGCGGCTTCAGGGATCTGCAACGGCATCGCATGCTGACGATGGAGTGGCAGGACCTGACGCCACGCCACGGGGCCGAGGTTCCGCCGGAAGCCGACGAGGCCGGCGCCGGCGACGCGTATCGCGAAGCGCTGGAGCGCAGCGAGTCGCTGTGGGCCGGCGTGTATCCCGACCTTCCCGTACAGGCGCAGTACGCGGTGTGCATGGCGTACCGAATTCGCTACGTCATGCAGATGAATGTGCGGGAGGCGATGCATCTGATCGAGCTACGATCCAGCGCGCAGGGGCATCCGGGTTACCGGCGCGTCGCGCACGAGATGCACAGGCTGATTGCCGAAGAGGCGGGCCACCGGGCGGTGGCGGAGATGATGTCTTTCGTGGATTTCTCAGCCGTGGACCTGGAGCGGCTGGAGGCGGAGCGGAAGGCGGAGCGGAAACGTCTTGATGCCCTGGAGCGGAACGGTAGCTGAGCGATGGGGCGCCCAGCCCGTGTCCTGGTAGATCGCTAGTCCTGGACGGGCTCGGCGAGCTCGTCGGGACAGAGCCACATCACTTCAGCGGTGGAGCCGACGCGCTCTTCGAGCATCTCGATCGCCGCGCGAACCCCAGCGTTTGGTTCTTCGACCAGTACCCAAGTGATCATCCTCACTCCTCTCCTCGGGGCAAGGAATTCAACGCCCTGTGCGCCGATCCTTCCGAGGTCCAACACGTTTTTTGAATGTGCCCCGTGGATTTACAACCCAAAGCGGCACAATGCCCTCTTCCTGCTTGCCGAACCGCTCGCTGCGATGCCGGCACCAGACACAACGACTGGGTTTTCCTGCGGTAACGGGGTCCGCAGGTGATGCCGGGGAACATCCACGTACGCGTGGTCGGCGATGATGCGCCGCCATTTGG
>JBKKBA010000337.1:0-4114 GCA_046714275.1 Actinomycetota bacterium | reverse complement strand
GCCGAGAACTGCGCGGTGTTGAGCGCGATCGCATCCAGCATGCTCTCACGAGGCACCAGGTCCGAGATGAGCGCTTGGAACGCCGGCGCGTTGAACGCCAGAGCGATCCCGCCGACCGCCAGCACGGGGAGCAGCGTGGCAACGGACGCGTGGTCGGTCAGGGTGATCACGGCAAGCGCGAAGGCCACTCCCATCATCACCAACTGAGTGACGATCAGAACGCGCCTGCGCTCCAAACGGTCGGCGGCAAGGCCGCCCACCAAGCCGAACAGCATCATCGGAAAGAACTGCGTGAACGTCACCATCGACACCCAGAACGGTGAGTCGGTGATCGAAAGCACCAGCCACGACAGCGCCGCGTTCTGAAGCCACGTGCCCGCGTTCGAGACGAACGCGCCCGACCAGAACAGCGCGAAGTCCCGGTGACGAAGCGGGGAGAACGGGCCCCGGCGAAGAGCAGGCGGAGTCGTGGGGGGCGCCGGGGGTGCCACGGTGTCGGGAGCGGGCCCGACCGGCAGTTCCAGCGCCAGGGCGTCCGCTGAGGGCGGGCCGGCGGCATCCGCGGGAGATATGGGGCTTTCCGCGACTGCGCGACCTGCCGGCTTCACGATGCTTCGGACCGTCCTTCCTCGATTGTTTCCTTAGGAAACCGTACCATTGACAACGCAGAGCCTCAAACCAGTTGTTCCCGGGAGGGGCACGTGAGCGAGTCGGAGATCTTGATGGACGACCTCACCCTGCTGTCGCGCGACTTCTTCCGGCTGATCAGCGATTGCCTGGCCCAGCATGCAGACCTTGCCGAGGTCTCCCCCACCCAGTTCCGGGCGCTGGCGTTCCTGGTGGGGCGGGGGCCACACAACGCCAGCGATCTGGCCGACAACCTAAGCGTCGGGCGTCCGGCCGCGACGAAGCTGGTGGACCGGCTGGTGCGCGCCGGGCTGATCCGGCGCGAGCCCCACGCCACCGACCGGCGGCAGGTCATCCTGGAGGCGACCGGCGAAGGATTTGAGGTCGTCCAGGCCGTCCAGCGGTGCCGTCGCCGCAGGCTCTCGGCCATCCTGGCGGCACTGGATCCGGGGTCCCGCCGGGCCCTTTCCAAGACGCTTCCGGCCTTGGTGGAGGCTTTCGAGCGCTCCGCGGCCGCAGCCTTGTCGACGCCCCGAGCCACCGAGCGCGCCGGTGCCGCCAAGACGGCGCCGAAGTCCGCACCCAGGCCGGCGGCCGGCAGAAGCCGGGCCCCGGTCCGTCGCCGTGCGGGCGGCTAGGGATTTCTTAAGGAGTGAATGTCGGGTTTTCCCCGCCCGGCGCCCTTTTCACTGAGCGCGAAAATCGCGTAAACTCGCCACGGTCGTTCGACGGGACCAGCACCACCCGCGAAGGGCCTCGCGCCGGAACTGGGCCAGTCTGACTGACGGGGGTTAGACGACTCGGACCGGCGCGATACTTTTTGAGGTACATCCGACGATGTACTTCCGGCCGTGTTCCCGCCTGGGAATCGGCTGAGAGAATTAAGGGATGCGTCGCTACACCGTGATCGTCGCCGCCCTCGCGGCGCTCGCCGCCTGCGCGCCGGCCAACCGCCGGCCGTCGGACAGCGCGTCGTCGCTCCCCCCCTCGGCAATGCCGTCCCCGACGCAGACCTGCGAGGAGCTGCGGCCCTCCGAGGAACCGACGCCAACCGCCGCATCGCACACACCGCTGCCGGCCGCACCACGTCGGCCGATCACCACGAAGCCGCCGTCGCGCTTCGTTGCGGTGACCGATGACGGCTCGATCGTCGTAGCCGATACCGCTACGGGCCGCGCGACGAAGACCCTCGTCGAAGGCGAAGGCTGCGCGCGACGCCCCGACTTGCTCGCCCTCGGCGGCTCGACGGTGTACTTCACGACGCAGGCCGAATGTCCGCGCATCATGGCCGTCCCCGTTGACGGCGGAAGTGCGCGCCACATTGCCGACGGCATATCCCCGGCCGCGTCGCCGGACGGAACGAAGCTCGCGTGGACGACGAGCAATTGCGCTCCGCCGGCCAGGCTCATCATTCGCGATTTCACAAGCGGGCGGGACCGCTCGTGGCCGTTGCCGGACGACCTTCCCGACGCCGGCAGCATCGATTTCTGGGAGCCGGACGGCCGCCACCTGATCCTCACCCAATGCGGCGTCGATGCATGCAGCCCGGTACGTTTCGACACGACGCAGGCGAAACTGAGCTTCCGGTTACTCCCGCTTGAAGAGCTCGATGAACGCTGCTGCTTCGTATGGGGATCTCTACCGCGCGGAACCACGTACATCGCGACGGTTCACTACGGCGATATGTCGGGCCACGAGCGGCATCCGCTCATCGAGATTGACCGAAAGGGAAAGATCTACGAGCTCGAGCCCGACGGACATGAGTACGGACCACTCGGCTTCGACGCATCGGGGCAGCACTTGCTCACGTTCTACAAGGACGACCTCGCCGTCTGGTCCGACGGAACGCCGACCGTCATCGGTCCGGGCTACCACGACGCGCTCTGGCTCGAATAGCCCTCCGCGCCGGCCGCCTTACCGCAGGTTGCGGACCCCGCGCGATATCCGGGAGGCGCCGGCTGGTCAGGCGGTGCCACTGCCCGTGTTGTGCCCGGCCGGCATCGTTCTTGGACTAACGGCCTTGCGGCTGGGGCGTCAGCAGCTGGCGGTTCACGCGCACGGCAAGCTGAGCGAAAGTCTGGAAGGAAAGGCCGACGGCCTGACCACCGCTTGGGAGTGCGATCGGCGTCAGCAGCAGTTCGCTGGCGTAGATCGATCCGACGGCGGGATTGTCGGCGCCCAGCAGGTTCGCCACCATCATCCGCGTCAGATCAGACGCCGCGTCCGAGGGCTGTGACGAGGCTTGCGGCGGAGCTACGGGCGCTGCGACGGGGCGACGGGGCGGGGCTGCG
This sequence comes from Actinomycetota bacterium, assembly GCA_046714275.1. Classification (GTDB taxonomy): domain Bacteria; phylum Actinomycetota; class AC-67; order AC-67; family AC-67; genus JBKKBA01. The sequence continues at coordinate 1,196 of JBKKBA010000337.1, read as the reverse complement.
GGTTGTGGCCGGCGCGGAGTGGAAGCTTTCTTCGGGGCGGAGCGCTGGCGTGGAGCGGGCCGCACGTTGCCGGATCCAGACGACCCGGACGACCCGGATGCCGATGAGCCGGACGAGCCCGACGGCTGGCGGAACACTTCGGTGACCCACAGCGTGCCGTCTGCCCACACGGTGCCGATCCCGATCTGCGTGTAGTCGGCGTCCAGGATGTTGGCCCGGTGGCTGGGCGACTGCATGAACGCGCCGTGCAACTCGTCAACACCCGGACCGTAGCCGACGTTTTCGCCGACGGCCTTCCAGCCGCGCACCTCGCTACCCAGATTCGGGTTGTGGTGCAGGTTGTTCTGGGAAGCCATCCGCTGCGAGTGCCTGCGAGCCACCTGCGCCAGATCCTCGGCCCACGCAAGCGTGCCCATCCCGCGGCTTGAGCGCTCGGAGTTGATCCGGGACGCGAACGAGCTTTCCTCGCCGGAAGCGGCTTCGACGGTGGAGATCCCGACCAAAGAGCCAAGAATCACCAGAATCAAGGCAATGCTGTAGCGAGGTACACGACGCATGGGTGCTCCCCCTGGGGCGCGAGCCGCCTTTGGCTCGACCCGTGGAATCGGCGGGCGGTGGTGGTGCGGCCTGCCGGATGTTCCCGGCGTTGCTTGGCCTCGGCGGGTTAAACGCCTTCCGATGCAGGATGTTCGACCCGGTACTGGAACCGGGAGAACGCCCGCTCTTGCCCGGTTGATCACTCCGGGTACGCCTCGCGGCGTTCGCTACCCCGAAGCGTCCCGACGCGTCCGGTTTGGACCCTGCCTATTAGGATGCAGCAAAGACATGGGGCGGATCAGAGCGAAGTTCGCAAGGATCGAGCGGCGCGTGCTGGGAGCGTGCATGCGCCTGGTCGCGCTGGTCGCAGAACGGCGCATCGCGCGCCATCTGGACAAGACGGTCGGCGACCTGAACAAGAAGGGCGGCAAGCCGCCGGCGCGCAAGACGGGCGCGCGCAAGCCCTGACGCGCGGTTACTTCTTTCGGAACAGGTCGGCCAGCAGCATGCCCAGGATCAGCGCCCCGGTTCCGCCCCCGGCAATACCCACCCACGACGGCACGCGATCGGCCGTCCCGGCGATCGCGGATCCGGTGATCGCCGCGGTCGCGCCCAGCGCCATCGCCAGCCGGCGCCCGGCGCGGCGAACCGTTTCCTCC
>JBKKBA010000336.1:0-5281 GCA_046714275.1 Actinomycetota bacterium | reverse complement strand
ACCGCACGCAACGGCTGCATATCCAGCGCGCACATCCCGCCGGTTCGCCGCACCAGCCCGGCAGAGACCAGGATCCTCAGGTGGTGCTCCAGCGATCCCTCAGTGATGCCAAGCAGCAGGGCAAGATCGGCCGGGTCGCGCGGACGGAGCGCCAGCATCCCCACCACGCGCAACCGATCGTCGTCGGCCAGCGCGCGCAGGAGAGTCATCGGATCGGGCGCCACCGATCCGCTCACACATACCGGTCCAGGATCGAGGACTCCGCCATGCGCGTCAGGCCTTCCTTGATGGAGGACGCGCGCGCCGCGCCGACTCCTTCGACCGAGAGCAGCTCGTCCAGGGTTGCGGCCATAACTCGCTGCAAGCGTCCAAACTTCGACACGATGCGCTCGATGACGGCCTCCGGCAGCTTCGGGATCTTTGAAAGCAGCCGGTACCCCTTCGGGGACACGGTTTGCTCCAGCGCCTCCGGCGCCGTCGGGTGGTTGATCGCCCGCGCGATCGCGGTCGCATCTAGAAGCTCTTCGGGCGTCAAAGCCGCCAGATCGCCCAGCACGGCGGTGATCGAGCGGCCCCGGCGCGGCACCACGTAATCGCGCACAACCAGCGTTCGCTCGTTCTCGACTCCCATCATCAGCTCTTCCAACTGCAGGCGCAGCAGGCGGCCCTCCGTGCCCAGCTCGGTCAGCAAGATTTCAATCTCCTGGGCGATGCGGTTCACCATCTCGGCGCGCTGCAGAGCGTTGATGGCGTCGCGCAGGGTCGCAAGGTCCTCGGCCTCCAGCGCCGACAGCGATGCGGAAACCTCATCCAGCCTCTGCTTGTAGCGTTCCAGTGTTTGGGTTGCCTGGCTGGCGCGCGAGATGATCTGCGATACGTCATCCAAAGTGCGCTTGGCCGAATCGACGTAGAGCGTCACGATCCGCATCGATTGACTAACCGCCACGACGGCCGATCCCGTCTGCTTTGCCACGCGCTCCGCGGTCCGGTGGCGCGTCCCCGACTCTTCGGTCGGGATCGTGTGATCGGGCACCAGGTGGACGTTCGCGTGGACGATGCGATCGCCGTCCGAGGACAGCACGATCGCACCGTCCATCTTGGCCAGCTCGGACAAGCGTTGCGCCGTGAACGTCGCGTCGATACGGAATCCACCCGACACAATGGGCTCGACGTCGGTCCCGTCGCCCAGCACGATCAGCGCGCCGGTGTCCGCGCGAATGATGCGTTCCAGCCCCTCGCGCAGCGGAGTTCCCGGCGCCACAGCGACCAGCGTCGCCCGCAGCAGCTCTTCGCGCTTTCTTTCCTTGTCTACAGGTGGCATGGCTTCTTAGGGCGCGGCTACGGCCCACGGTCCGCCCGCGCCGGGCGATTCTACGCGGGCGATTGCGGGCGCCGCCCGACATAACGGAGAAAGCAGTCAGAATCTCACGGGCTGTGAGATTTCGCCTCCTGAAGTGAAACACGGACGCACTGCCCTCGTTTTGACTGCTCGAGGGGGTTCAAAGCGCAAGACTAAGGGAAGAACCCTCACACAACTGAAAAGTTGTGAGGATTGGGGAGGAAACGGGACATGGGCGCAGAAATCTACCGCACAGAGGCCATGCACACGACTGCCGAGGATTCCGCCAAGTACCTGGGAGCCATGATCCCCGGGGAGAAGCGCCTTGTCCTGGTCCCCCTGGACCCGCAGGAGCCCTGGGCCGCCTTCAAGCGGATGCGCTCCTGGATGAAAGAGTCCAAGCAAGCTCAGTCGGACATCAACCTCTTCGAAGCGCCGGCGTCGCTGACCCACACCGCAAAGGTCATCCCGCTGGACGCTCGCAGAAAAACTTCCTAAACCACCCCCCTGGTACCGCCCGAACCGCCCTGTAGCTCCACCTTGCATCACCCCACCCCCCCGCACCACGCAGGCCGCGATCCGCCATCGCGGCCTGCACCCCTTTTCGGAATCCGCTCCGGCCCCCACACGACGCGGCGCCATGATTCGACAGGGTGACCTGGTTGAATGGACGTGTGCCGGATCCCGCAAGCCTTGAAGCCATCGAAGCCGCCGTCGAAACGATCCTGCCCGGGGACGAGACGACGGCGTCCGGACCGTCCCTGGGAGTCACCCGCCACGTCGTCGAGTTGTGCGAGCAATATCTTCCCGGCTTCCCCGATGTCATCGCCGCACTGCTGAACGCCTACGCGGCCGAGCAAGCAGGCGTCGCGTTCGCCGCGCTGGACGACGCCGGACGCCGCGACGTCCTTCGGGCGATGAGCGCCGAAGACTCGGTGGACGTGCGCGACGCCGCCGACGCGCTGTTCGTGTTCTCCTACGGAGGCATGTATTCGGAATGGTCGGGATTCGACAAGCGGCGCCGCGTTCTTCGCGCACCGGACGTCTGGCCGGCGATCGGCTTTCCCGGCCCAGCACTTGGACACCCGGACTTTGGACCGAACGAACACGACGGCCCGCATCCCGACGTCAAAGAGCTGACGCCGTGACCGACGTGGTAATCGTAGGCGCCGGCGGCGGAGGCCCCGTCGTCGCCAAGGAACTGGCCGAGCGGGGACTGTCGGTCGTGATGCTGGAAGCGGGTCCCTGGCTGGACCCCGACCGGGATTACTCGCGCTTAGAGGACGACATGAACGGGATCGTGGACGGCCGCCTGCGCTGGGGGCCGGCAGACCGCACCCGGCCGCCGTGGATGCGCCGTCGTGACGGTCAAGGGATCGTCCTTCAGGCTGCGGGCGTCGGTGGGACGACCCAGCACTACAACGGAATCGCCCCCCGCGCATACCCGCAGTCCTTCGACACATGGCCCTTCGCCTACAGCGATCTGGTTCCCTGGTACGAGCAGGTCGAGACGTTTCTTCCCGTCTCCCAGGTCGCCGAGCTGGCGGCCAAGGAACAGATCTTCGCCCAGGGCTGCGAGCAAGCGGGCTTACAGCGAAGCGATTCGCGGGACTGCGACACGGCCGTCTGGCGGCCCAGCCACAACGCGATCCTGCCGATTGCCACGATGAAGCCGGGCGCGCCCCTTCGGTACCCCGAAGCCGACGGATGCACGATGTGCGGCCACTGCCTGCAAGGCTGCCCTCAGCCTTTGGGGGCGCCGATCCAACGCAAGGCCAAGCGATCGACCAATGTGTCCTACGTGCCGGCCGCGGTCGAGACGGGAAACTGCACGATCCTTCCCGACGCATTTGCCACGCAGATCCTGTTTGACCAAGGCAGTGGCGACGACGGGCGCGCCAAAGCGCGCGGCGTGCGCTGGCGGGACACGCGCAACGGGCAAGAGCACGAGCAAGAGGCTTCGGTCGTGGTGCTGGCCGGCGGATCCGTGGAATCTCCGCGTTTGTGGCTGACGTCGGGTCTGCCCAACCGCAGCGACGCCGTCGGCCGCTACTTCACGATGCACTTGCAAGACTTCGTGACGGGTTTCTTTCCGCGACAGACGAATCCGAACGTCGGGCAGGTCACGATGGCGCGCGCGGACTTCCCCGGCTACGGGACGCTGTGGGTGCAGGGGTTCGGCCCTCAAGCGTTCGCCGCGCAGATCGCCGGCATCGGCCGCGGATTCTGGGACGAGCCACAAGACGGCACTCCCTGGGACTTTAAGGGACGGTTCTTTGGGGCCCAGGCGATGCGCACCATCGCGGAGTATTCCCGGTCGCTCACGCTGGTGATCTCCGCCGACGACGAGCCCGTCGCGACAAATCGCATCACGCTGGATCCCGACTGGCCGGCCGACGAGCACGGGCGCGTGCCGCGCATCTCCTACACCCCGACGGCCGTTTCGATCACACGCCGGGAATGGTTGGTCGCCAAAGCTGCCCAGATCTTGCGGGCGGCTGGAGCCAACCGAATCCACCGAACCGATCCCGGGATCTTCATGACGCACTTGATGAGCACGATGCGCATCGGCGCCGATCCGGCGACAAGCGTCTGCGATCCCGGCGGCGAGTCGCACGAAGTCTCGCGGCTGTTCGTCGGCGATTGCAGCGCCCTGCCGAACGCGCTGGGCGGGCCTAACCCAACGCTGACCGCGCAAGCCCTTGCCGCTCGCACAGCCGCCACCATCGCCGATCGCTACTTCGCCTGAAGGCCGGACCACCATGGGTCCCGGCCGCCAGGCGCGCAAATGAGTTCAGGAGGCCGGATGGCCTCCTGAAGGGTGTGCGTCGTGGATCCCTACGCGAACGCGACCGTGATCGTGCCCGTGGTCCCGGTCGTCCCCAAGCAGCCCAGAGCCGAGAATGCGATGCCGTTTACCCACACGCGGATCTCCGCCGTTCCGGTGGGGATCGCGAATGTCGTCGTCTCACACGCCGTCGCGCCATCGACGATGGGATCGTCTGCCCCGTCGCGAAACTCAACATAGAAGCCCGGTGACGAGATCAAATCCGAGATGCCGATGGTGGCCGAGAGATCTCCGGGCAGCGGATAGAAGCACGCGCCGCCCATGTTGTCTTCGGTAGCCTCGCCCGCGCAGGCCGTCAAGTGGTCCCCAATCGGTCCCGCGGTGTAGGCCTGCGTTTCGGTGCGCGCTTCGGCATGCCCGAAACTCATCGCAAGGGCCACCGAAAGGGTGGCGAACGTCAAGAACTTCCTCATTTGAACCCCCTATCGGCCGGGACCGGCCGGCCGTAAGTTCCCTTTCGCGACAATCGCCTCGATTCCTCCCCCCCGGAGGGATGGAAATCGGAGCGATGACGGCGCCCGCCGAGCCGGGAAAGGGAAGCCCGGTCCGGAAACGTCAGCGGGGCAAGCGCACAACACCGCGCCGGGAACCTCTTCGCGCGGCGGGACTCAGCTCGACCAACCCCTCATTCCCCAGGGTGACGATCAGTTCCCGAACTTCCTCGACATCGCCGCCCGATCCGGCGGGGGCTATCGCAGCGGCGAGCGCTCCCAGCGTGAGCCCCGTGTCTCCCGCGCCGCGCAACTGCTGGATGACGGCGCCTCTTCGCTGGCGGCGTGATCCTTCGAATCGCTCCTTCGGCGCGGCCGGGCGTACCGCGGCTGTGTGATGGCGTCCGGCCGCCCGATACGCGCAAGCTCGCGTCACGGGACATTCGGAGCACAGCGGCTTGGGCGCGCGACAGACGGTCGCGCCCAGGTCCATCAATGCCTGGTTCCAACGGTAAGCATCTCCGGTGGGCAGCCACTCGGCCGCAAGGAAGTCCCAGCCGGTATTCGGAACTTCGGCGGCATCGCGGCCCAGCGCCAGACGCGCCAGCACGCGCCGGACGTTGGTGTCCACCACCGGAACCTGCGCATCGAACGCGAAGCATG
>JBKKBA010000335.1:0-2976 GCA_046714275.1 Actinomycetota bacterium | reverse complement strand
AGAGCCGCCGATGCCAGGGTCAGGATGCGCCCCTTGTGGATGTGGTCGACGTAGCGCAGGCGCTCCACGTTCTTATCGATCAGGACGACCTCGGCTTCCAAGCCCTGGGCGATCCACGCAGCATTCATCCCGCTCATGCCAGCCCCGATGACGACCACGCGCGCCGGCCGGACCCCGGAGACCCCGGCCATAAGCACGCCGCGCCCCCCGTTGGCGCGATGCAGGTAGTTAGCGGCGACATGCGGAGCCATGCGCCCTGCGATCTCGCTCATCGGCGCCAGCAATGGCAGCCGCCCGTCCATCGACTCGACCGTCTCGTAGGCGATACCGGTGGTGCCGGCAGCCATGAGCGCCTCGGTGACGTCCTTGTGAGCGGCCAGATGAAGGTACGTGAACACGATCTGCCCTGCCCGCATGCGCGGGAACTCTTCCATCTGGGGTTCTTTGACCTTCATGATCAGCTCGGCTCGGGCCCAGACGTCGGCCGCCGTCGGCAGAATCTGGGCTCCGGCGCTGCGGAAGTCGTCATCGGTGATCGATGAACCTTCCCCCGCCGATGCTTCGATGACGACGTCGTGCCCGTCTCGAACCAACTCATGCACTCCGACGGGGGTGATGGCGACGCGATACTCAGACTCCATCACTTCCTTGGGCACACCGACAAGCATGGAGCCGTCCTAAGCGTTCGTCGGCGCCGGTTGGGCGATGCGCCGTTCCCCGGCGCCGGCCAGCGACGCGCCGGCGAAGCCGCGGAACAAAGGATGCGCGCGCGTGGGACGGCTCTTGAACTCGGGATGGAACTGCGTTGCGACGAACCAAGGGTGATCGCGAAGCTCGATGATTTCAACCAGGCGGTTGTCGACCGTGGTTCCCGAAAAGATCATCCCGGCTTCCGCGAGGCGCTTGCGGTAGTGATTGTTGACCTCGTAGCGATGACGATGACGTTCCAGCACCAAGTTCTCGGCGTACGCCTCTTGGGCCTTTGTGCCGGGCTCCAGCTTGCACGGCCAGAGCCCAAGCCGCATGGTGCCGCCCTTGTTGAGCACGTCCTTCTGATCGGGCATCAGGTCGATCACCGGATGCGGCGTAGCCGTGTCGAACTCCGAGGAGTTCGCGTGATCCAGACCGCATGCGTTGCGGGCGAACTCGATCACCGCGCACTGGAGCCCAAGGCAGAGCCCCAGGAAAGGCACGTTGTGCTGTCGCGCGTAGGTGATCGCCGCGACCTTGCCTTCAATCCCCCGCACGCCGAAGCCGCCGGGCACCAGGATCCCGTCCACGTCGGACAGCAGATCGGCGGCTTTTCGCTCATCGGTCAGGTCGTCGGATGCAACCCAGACGATCTCGGCTTCCGCGTTGTGCGCGATGGCGCCGTGCTTAATGGATTCCACGACCGACAGATATGCGTCCGCCAGCGTTACATACTTGCCGACAAGCGCGATCCGCACCTTTCGGCTTGCGCTGTCGATCTTTCGCACGAGTGCCTGCCACTCGGACAAGTCCGGAGCGTGACCCGCCAGGCCCAGGTGACGAACCACGTAGTCGTCCAGCCCCTCGTCGTGAAGGACCAGAGGAATCTCGTAGATGTTGCGCGCGTCCATGGCCGAGACGACCGCTTCCACCTCGACATCGCAGAATTGCGAGATCTTGCGCTTCACGGCCGGCCCTAGGGGACGGTCGGAGCGACAGACGATCACATCAGGCTGAATACCGATCGAGCGCAGCTCGGCGACGGAGTGCTGTGTCGGCTTGGTCTTCAGCTCGCCCGAAGGGGCGATGTAGGGCACCAGCGAAACATGAATGAAAATGACGTTCTCGCGCCCGACGTCGTGGCGGAACTGACGGATTGCCTCCAGGAACGGCAGAGACTCGATGTCGCCGACCGTGCCGCCCACCTCGGTGATCAGCACGTCCATATCGTCGGTGACCAGGGTCCGGATCCGGCGCTTAATCTCTTCGGTGATGTGCGGGATGACCTGGACGGTTGCGCCCAGAAACTCGCCGCGCCGTTCGCGCGCGATTACGGTGGAGTACACGCTTCCGGTCGTGACGTTGGAATCGCGCGACAGGCTTTCGTCGATGAAGCGTTCGTAGTGGCCAAGATCCAGGTCGGTCTCGGCGCCGTCGTCGGTGACGAACACCTCGCCGTGCTGGAACGGGTTCATCGTCCCGGGGTCGACATTGATGTAGGGATCCAGCTTCTGCATGACGACCTTCAGGCCGCGCGACTTCAGAAGCCTTCCCAGTGACGACGCGGTCAGGCCTTTGCCCAATGAGGACGAAACGCCGCCGGTGACGAAGATGTGCTTGGCCATAAAAAAAATCTCCCGAGAGCCGCCGCTCGGTGAGCCGTTCGCCGTGAACGTCTCTTGAGGCTCTCGGGATGTCATCTTAGCATCTGCGCCCCTCCCCCACCAGGAACTAAGCGCTTGGGAAATCGTGCCACCTACATCGGGGAAACGCTTGCGTCGTTCGCGATGGTCTGAGGTTGGGAATTCTCGGGGACTCGCCCCCACGCGTCGGCACCGCGCAACGGTGGGATCGCGGCGATGACCTTCGAAAGCGTTGGTCCTTCTGCCAGAATCTGAAGCGTCGCGACAACCCCCGCGACGATCAGAAGCGTCGTGCGCGATGCAAGCAAGACGGCGCAGGAGCCAAGGAACGCGCCGAAGGCGTTGGCACCTGCGTCCCCTCCCATCGCCCGTTCGCGAAGATCAAAGCGCATGAAGCCCAGAACGGCTCCGATCGCGGAACAGACGGTGCCGCGCAGCGACCCGGCCACCACGGCCAGCGGCACGGCGCCGGCCAGGAACGCCTTGCCGGCGCGACCCGGCCGAAGGTCAAACGAGTTCAACACGTTGGCCGACAGAGAGAGCGTTGCGCCGCCGACGACGGCAAAGGCGAAACCGTCGGTGACCGGCGCAGCCAAGAAGAACCCCAAAGCCCCTCCCGCCAGCAGTTTGAGTCCTCCGCTGG
>JBKKBA010000334.1:0-3093 GCA_046714275.1 Actinomycetota bacterium | reverse complement strand
TGAGCTACGGCCGCGTGGAGCGCGAATTCTACCAGGTGGGCTTGCTGGGTCGCCCGCCGAATCAACCCCCTCCGGCGCCGTGAAGACGCCCGCCGACGAACCATCGACGGCGGGAAGTGGCGGAGGCGGAGCGATTTGAACGCTCGAGGGCCTTGCGACCCAACGGGATTAGCAATCCCGCGCCATAGACCTGACTAGGCGACGCCTCCGTGAACCGCGGCATTGTACCGTAGCCGCCTGACCTGCGATTTTGGGATTTTCGCGGAGCGCGAACGACACCCGAACGACAACAGAACGGCAACCGAGGCGGAGGGCCGGGGACTCGAACCCCGAATCCGGTTTCCCGGAGGCAGTTTTCAAGACTGCTGGCTTGCCAATTAGCTCTAGCCCTCCGCCGATCAGGGTACCAGCGCTGCTACGCCCCCAGCACCTGGAATCCCGTGTAGCCGATCAGAGCGTCGGGCATACGCAAGGTGCCATCGGCCTGCTGGTGATTCTCGATCAGCGCGATCATGGTGCGGCCGACTGCGACGGCCGTTCCGTTGAGCGTGTGAACCGGCGCGGGCCCGCCCTCCAGCTTCACGCGACAGCCCAAACGCCGCGCCTGATAGTCGGTGCAGTTCGAGCACGACGTCACCTCGCGGTACGCCTGCTGCCCGGGCATCCACCCCTCGACGTCGTACTTCTTGGCCGCCGGCTGCCCTAAGTCTCCGGCCGCGATGTTCATCACGCGATAGGGGATCTCAAGCGCCTGCAGAATCTCCTCTTGCACCGACAGCAGGAACTCGTGCTCATCCCACGACGCATCCGGCGCGCTGAACGAGAACATCTCGACCTTGTCGAACTGATGAACGCGGAAGATGCCGCGTGTGTCCTTGCCGTAGGTCCCGGCTTCGCGCCGGAAGCACGACGAGAAGCCGCAATACCGCACCGGCAGTGCGGCGGTGTCCAAGTACTCGTCGGCGTGCAACGCGGCCAAGGGCACTTCGCTGGTCCCGACCAGGTACAGATCGTCGTCGGCCAGCCGGTAGAGCTGCGCCTCGTCGGTCGGCAGGAAGCCGGTGCCCTCCATCGCCTCACGCCGCACCAGCACCGGCGGAATCACCGGCGTGAACCCGCGAGCCACCAGCCGGTCGATCGCAAAGCGCACCAGCGACAGCTCAAGCAGCGCCGCCTGTCCCTTCAGATACGCAAACCGCGCGCCCGACGTCCGCGCGCCGCGCGCCGTGTCGATAATGTCCAGCGCTTCGCCGATCTCCATGTGGTCGCGCACATCGAACGCGAACGCCGGCGGATCACCCCAGCGCTTCACCTCGACCGCATCGTTCTCGCCGCCTTCGGGAACCGATTCGTGCGCCGAGTTCGGGATGCGCAACATCAGGTCCTTGACCTGGTCGGCCAGCGCGCGCTCTTCTTGCTCGAGCGTCTTGACCTCTTCAGAGAGAGCCTTGGCGCCGTCCAGCAGCGCGGGACGCTCTTCCTTGGACGCTTTCCCGACCAAGGCGGAGGCGGCCTTCTGACGGCTGCGAGTTTCGTCCAGCCGCGTCTGCGTCGCGCGGCGCTGCGCGTCCAGATCCAGCACTTGGTCGAGCGGGTACTCGCCGCCGCGCCGCTTCAGCGCAGCCCGAACCGCATCGGGCTGTTCGCGGATCACCTTGATGTCCAGCATGGCGGCAAGGGTACCGTGCCATCCCCCACCGCGTCCTCTAGTTCACCACTTCGCTTGTCGGTTCTGCCGCCGGATAGGACCCCAGAACCTTGACCTCCAGGATCTTGGTGCGCAGCGACTGCAGCGCGTGGCCGACTTGCGCGTCGGAGGTATGGCCTTCCATGTCGATGAAGAAGCAGTACTCGCCCAGCCGAGCCTTCGTCGGCCGCGACTCCAGCTTCGACAGGTTGATGCCGCGATCCGAGAACTCGTGCAGGATCGCCAGCAGCGACCCGGGGCGATCCTTTTCGATGAAGCAGACGACGCTGGTCTTGTCGCGGCCGCTGCGCTCGGCCGGTTGCCGGCCCAGCAGCACGAACCGAGTCTGGTTCTCGGCGCGGTCCTCTATATCGGCGGCGACGATCTCTAACCCGTACAGCGACGCAGCCAGACGCGTGCCGATCGCGGCCCACGGCTCGTCTCCCGACGACACGTCCTGCGCCGCTTCGGCGGTGGAGTTTGCCGCGTGAACCCGGCCGGCGGGCAGCAGGCGCGCCAGAGACTGCCGGCACTGCGCGGTGGCGTGCGGATGCGACAGCACGTCGGTGATGTCCCCCAGCGCCACGCCGGGACGCGCCAGCAGGCAGTGACGGATCGGAAGAACGATCTCGCGCTGAATCACGGCGGCATTCGTGTCGAAGGCCAGCGAGTCCAGCGTGACGTTGACCGATCCCTCCAGGGAGTTCTCGATCGGAACCACGCCGAAAGCGACGGCGCCGCGTTCGACCGCGCCGACGACCTCGGGAATCGTGGACAGCGGCAGCGGGTCGGCGCCGGCGCATTCGGGAGTCGCCAGCAGCGCCTCCTCGGTGAACGTGCCGGGCGGCCCCAGGTAGGCGGCCTTCACGGGGTTTCCTTCTCCGGCTTTTCCTTCGGCGTTTCTTCGCCCAGCGCCCGGCGGATCGCCGTCTGCTCTTCGTCGGAGAGGTGGTACTTGCTGACGCCTCGCTCGACCGGCTTGGCATACATCCGCGTTTCGGTGCGGCCGTTGATCGACGTGAGCACCAAGCCGTTCCCGTCGATGTCCAGCAGCGCGGCGCAGAACGACAGGCGCCCGCCCATGTCCTCGAACGCATCGAAGCGCACCAGCCCGGTGTTCTGAAGCGATCGGCGCACGCCGGAGAACAGCTCTTCATTCTCGCGGTCCAGGCGTTGCACGGTGGTCACGATGTCGGCCGCCAGATCCCGGTCGCCCTCTTCGGTGCCCTCGCCGCCCTGAAGGATTCCCATCGTGCGCTTCAGTCGGTCCAGGCGATTGTTGGCTCGAAAGGCCACGGCCAGCGACGCGCCGGCGACGCCGACGCCCGCCAGGGCGACGAATTGAAGGGCATCTTGATTGAGGGCCATGCTGCCTCGCTTGTCCAGCCGGAAACGAACGGGAGTAT
>JBKKBA010000333.1:0-2506 GCA_046714275.1 Actinomycetota bacterium | reverse complement strand
GCGTAGGGCAGCACGCAGGGCGAGGAACCGTCGTCCGGAAACACCACAAAACCCTGACCGGCCGAGTGCTCCGGGATCGCGCCGGGCAAATCGATGCCGACTAGTCGCAATACCGCTATGGCGGGGGGATGCAGCCACTCTCCGGCCAAACGTTGCGCCGATCTCGGATTGGCCTCGAACAGTGCGACCCGTGCCCCGCGGCGCGCATGGGCCAGGGCCGCGACCGCGCCGACCGGTCCCGCGCCGACCACGGCGACGTCAAAGTGTGGGACCCGCGACGCTGTCATAGGTTGGGGCCGAGCGGTACCGGGCGGCGCCGGTAGCGAACCCGGCACGGCGGCCGTGGTCCGGTGACCCAGCTTCCATAATCCGGTGCGGGCGACGGCGAGATCAGATCGAGATCGTAGCGCGACAGCAACAGGCTCCACAGGGCTTTGATTTGCATGTACGCGAAGTGCATCCCGAGACAACGGTGGCGGCCGCCGCCAAAGCCAATCAGCACATGGATCCCCTGCTTGTGTTCCTCGCGCGGCGGGGCGAAACGATCCGGATCGTAGCGCTCGGGGTCCTTGAAGACCGTGGGCAGACGGTGCGAGAGGAGGGGCGAGACCATGGCCAGGGTCCCGGCCCGAATGCGAAAGTCGTGGTACTCGAGGTCGCCGAGGGCCTTGCGCACCAGCAGGATGAGCGGCGGATGCAGGCGTTCGCCTTCACGGACGGCGTGCTCCAGCGCCATTTGGCTCTTCAGGGTATCCAGGCTTAAGGTCTGGCCCTGAGCATAAACGGCCTCAATCTCGGCCAGGACCACGGCCAGGTACTGGCGGTGTCGGAGCAGATCGATCCCGACCCAGGCCGCGAGCACGCTGCTGGTGTGCTGACCCGCGAACAGCACGGTGAGCAAGAGACCGGTGATTTCCTCATCGCCGAGCGCACTGCCATCGGTATAGCGCGCTTCCATCAGCGCCTGCATGAAGTCCCCCGGGCGCGTGCCGGTCCGCCGCCGCTCGGCCAGGATGCCGCGCATCAGGGAGGCCACTTGGCGGCGGGCCCGGTCTCTCTGTATATGGCCAGGGATCGGCAGGCGCGGAAAAAAGAACCCCAAGGTATTGATCCCCCGCTGGAGATCGTGGTAAAGCCGGGCGAAGCCGGTATCGAGACGCGTGCGGATCTCCTCCCCGAGCAGGCAGCGGCTGGCGATGTTCACCGTCAGCTCGTTGGTGACCACCGGCAGGTCGATCTCGCCTTCGTCCCTCCATCTTGCGGTGTAGTCCTTGATTTCCTGATCGATGAGACGGGCATAAGCGTGCATGGGTCCGCCCCGCATCAGGGGCGCGAGGAAGCCCAGTTGCTCGGCCATGCGCTCGGGCGCGACATCGTAAGCCACACCCTTGCCGAAGATTGGGACCGTGAACTGGTAGACCTCGCGCGCGCTCAACTGATCGTCCGGGGCGCGGAAGTAAGCATCGTGGGCCTCGGGGCCGGCAAAAAGAACGACCTCGCGGCCGCCAAGCCGGAACTGGAACACCTCTCCATGCGCCCGCCAGGCCTGCTCCAGCAGGCTCAGCGGATCACGCTGAAAGGCCAGGGCCTGGCCCAGCACCGGCAGTCCGCCGCGCACTCGCGGGATTGGCCTAGGGGGAAGCGTGCCGGTGACGACGGGATAGTCCTGGGGTTCCATTAGTTAATAGACGAAGGGTAGCATGCGGAAGCGAGCTCTCTGCGTGTATTGGGTCCAGAGCGTCCCGTATTTCGCGTAGCAGCGGCGCTCGTCGCGCCGGGCGCGGTGGATCAAGAGCGCGATGAGCCAGGCCGGAAGCAAATAGGGTAGGACCGAGTCGAAGCCGGTGGTGAGCGCGAAGGCCAAGTAGATGCAAATCTCGCCTGAATAATTGAGGTGCCGCCCGATGCCCCAAAAGCCCGAGACCAGCAAGCGGCCGCCAAGGGTCTCCGCGGGCCGCCCCCAAATCCGGGCGCCGGCGTCGGCCTTGAAACGGTGTTTCTGCTCATTGGCGCCGCGGAACAGCCAGAAGCCGAACAGGAAGAGCGCCGTGAGGGCCACCGCGGCAGAGGCCGGCAGGGGATCGAGCCGGTGGACGAGAAACCAGCCCGGCAGGGAATAGAAGAAGGGGACGAGCACGTAATCACCCCAGATCAGCATCCCGCCGAAGCGCTCGGCGACGATGTCCCAGGTATAGAGCATGCCGTGTTCGAATTGAAAGTAGTTGCCGATGTAGATCAGCGTGAAGATCTCATACAGAGCCATTGCGCCGGACAGCGTCCCGTAGCTCTCGTACTGCGCGACGGCGAACGCAGCATTGAGCAACGCGAGCCCGATGAGCGACGGACGATAGCTGAAGAGCTTGAGATCGACGCCGGCGAGCCGCGGGTTCAACTCGACGCCAAAAAACAACCCGCGCAAGGTCTCCGCCAGAGGATTTTGACCCTTCTGCGCGGACGGCGGCTTGCTACGGAGGAATACGATCCCGGTGAGCACGAATGCAAACAC
>JBKKBA010000332.1:0-7525 GCA_046714275.1 Actinomycetota bacterium | reverse complement strand
CCGCCTATCCACGCCTCCATCCCATAAACCCGCCACTTCCGGGGGGGGCGCGGCGATGCCGCCCCCCCTTCGTATTGGCCTCATGCGAACAGCTCGACGACCTTGTCGAAGATCAACTCGAAGAACTCCGTCACCGCGCCACCCTTCGCCCAGTTCAACAGCAGCAGGGCAATGCTGGCCGCGACAAGCGTCACCAGCGTGTACTCGGCAGTTGCCGACCCGCGCTCGGACCGGCGGCGCAAAAGACTTTTCATCAAGACGCTCCTTTCGCTTCTGGGAGGAGCGCGACCCTACGTCCCCGACAACGCGACATCCATTCCGGGAAAATCGAGCAAAGCGTGACGGGGTCAAAGGCGGAAGGACCGCACGGCGACGATGAGTGAGGGCGCGATGGCCAGCAGCACGAAGGCCGGCAGGAAGCACAGCGTTAGCGGGAACAGCATGCGCACGGGTGCGGCCAGGGCGCGCTCTCGCATCGCCGAGCGGTGACGATCCCGCGCGTCGGCGGCCTGCGCGGCAAGGGTATCCGCCGGCGGCGACCCGTACCGCTCGGCGCGCAGCAGCGCCGCCACAAACGCATCCACCTCGGGCGTGGCGGCCGCAGACACCAGCGACCGGTAGGCCGCGTCGCGCGGCAACCCGACATCCAGCGCGGCGACGGCGCAGCGAAGGGCGTCCCCCAAGGGGCCATGCGTTTGCGCCGCGACCATGCGCAGAGCGGGATCCAGGCCCATGCCGGCCAGAACACACAGCGTCAGAAGATCCAGCGCGTCTGGCAGCGCGTCGCGGATGGATTCGGCCCGCATGCGGATGGATCGGTCGCGCGCCAGCGCGGCTCCGCGCCATCCCAGCGCGCCCAGCATCACCGACGACACCACGGCGGTAGCCGGATCACCGGCGGTCGAGCCGGCCAGCGCCCCGCACATCGCGAACAGGACCCGCCGCCCGGCCAGCGCCTGGTCGCCGTCGCGCCGGAATCTGGCCGGCACCACCCGGCCGGCCAGATGCAGCAGGCGTGACTGCTTCACGGTCGCAGTCCGGCGTGGGGAGGCCATTCGAGCGCGGCGGCGGCGCCCGGTGAACAACAACATCACGATGCCAGCCTTCGCATCCACCACAGTCCGGCGGCTTCCAGCAGCGCCCCGGTGCCCAGCAGCGCCCACCCGACCGGCGTGCCGAACAACACGCGCGTCTGCTCGCGCGACGTGGCACCGGTCAGGAACAGAAACGCGACGGGCAGCGAGGCGACGACCCACGCCGACATCCGCGCCTGAGCGCTCACGGCGCGAGCCTCGCGCTGCAGTCGCATCCGGTCCCGCCCAACATGCGCCAGCACGTCCAGCATGCGAGGCAGATCGCCGCCGGATCGGTGGCCGATGCGCAGCGCATTCGCGACCAGCCGCGCCTGAGGCGTACCTCCTGCCGTCGCGAACAGCTCCACGGCCTCGCTGAAGGCTCCACCCACCTGCAGGTGTCGGACAAGCTCGGCAACCGCCTGGTCCAGGGGCGGGGATGCATAGGCGTCACCGATCGCGACCGGCAGGCCGGCGCCGGCGCGCATCGCGGCCGCGATCGACTCGATGAAGGCCGGCATCGCTTCGTCCAGCCGCTCGGCGCGGTTCGCGATCCGCCGCCGCATGGTGAGGACCGACGCCACCACACATCCGGCGCTACCGATGACCGCACCCGCCGGACCGATCGTCAAGAAACCCATGCCGGCCGCGGCAGCCGACCACCCAACCCAGCGAACGACGAACCCGACGGGGTCATCGGGCAAACCCGCGCGACCCAAGGCGTCGGACAAACGCGTGCCCACCTTCGTGTGTCGAAGCCGCCAACGCATCGAGAGCCGGGCTTCCGGGCGCAAGCGCCGCCGGATCTTGCGCGCCGCGATCACGCCGGCCACCGCCCGATGACACCCGTCAGCACTCGGGGGACGCACCCGGTCGCCACACCGTCTTCGACGACCGGAGCCAGCGACAGCGCGTCGTCCTGCGACCACACCTCCAGCACCTCGGTGACCCGTCGCACGCCGCCTGCTCCTCGCTCGATATGAACGACCAGATCAAGACCGGCCGCGATCTGGCGGCGCACGGCCGGCAGGGTCAGCGCCGCGCCGCTCATCAGAACCATTGCCTCCAGCCGCGCCAGCGCGTCGCCGCCTGAGTTCGCGTGCGCGGTGCTCATCGATCCTTCGTGACCGGTGTTCATCGCTTGGAGCATGTCCAGCGCCTCGCCGCCGCGGACCTCGCCGACGACGATGCGGTCGGGCCGCATGCGCAGAGCGTTGCGCACCAGATCGCGCACCGAAACCTGCCCGCGCCCCTCGATATTCGGCGGTCGCGTCTCCAGGGCGACGACGTGCTCTTGGGCCAGTCGCAGCTCGGCGGCGTCTTCGATCGTGACGATGCGCTCTTCTTCCGGAATGAACGACGACAGCACATTCAAAAGGGTGGTCTTGCCGGCCCCGGTGCCGCCGGTCACCAGTATGTTGGCTTTGGCTCGAACACAATCGCGCAGCAGGCCGGCCAGCGACGCGTCCCACGTGCCGGCCGCTTCCAAGTGAGCCGAGGTGGTCACACGCGGCGCAAACTTGCGGATCGTCAGCGCGGGGCCCGACACCGCCAGCGGCGGGATGATCGCATGCACGCGGCTGCCGTCGGGCAGGCGCGCGTCCACCCACGGCGCCGACTCGTCGATCCGAAGCCCCAACGGCGCGACGACGCGCTCGATCAAATGGAGCACGGCGGCGGCATCGGGCAGCGTGATGTCCGCGCGCTCGATGCGACCGGCGCGCTCGACAAAGATCTTCGACGGGCCGGCGACCATGATCTCGGTCACGTCCGGATCGCGCAGCAGGGGCTCCAATGGGCCTAGGCCAACGATCGAGTCGGCGATGTCGCGGACCAGTTCGGCCACGTCGCGCGGCGGCATCGCAAGCCCGTCCTCGGCCAGCATGCGCGCAACCGCCTCGCGCACGCGCACGCGTCGCTCGAAACGGGTCGGAGCGTCCAGAGCCCCCGGGGCCTCTGCGGCCAGCCGCTCTTGAACACGGCGGCGAATGACACTTACGGCTTCCTGCATTACGGCCCCCACGGGGAAGACTCGGTTTCGGCGGACTGGTCTTTTGGTTCGTTGGCGGGCTCGTTTTTTCGTTCGTTGGCGGGTTTGTTGGCGGATGCCGTGCGCGCCAGGCGGGCGATCGCGCGCGCACCCGGTCCTCGCCGGGCGACGCGACCCAAGTCCGCGGCGCGAGCCAGACGCGCGTCGTCGGGGATCACGACGGCGGGCTTTCGTCCCATCGCTCGCTGCACGTCGCGCGGGCGCACGCGGCCGCGAGTCCAGCGGTTCAGCGCGATCTCGGCTCGGCCCGGCAGGTGCAGCGCCAGCGCAACCGCTCCCCGGACCGAGCCGACGTCGGCTGCGATCACCAGCAGCGTCACGTCGGCGTCTTCGACAAATCCGTCCACGATGGTGAAGGCCGCGCCGTGGCGTAACGCGGCACTAAGGCCGGGCGGTGGCGCCGGTGGCGCATCCCCGCCCAGCACGCAAGAAACGCCGGCCGCGTGCGTCGTCGCCGCTCGACGCAGCGACTCCGCGGACGGTTGGGTCAGCACACCCGGCGCCGACGTCAGCGTCACGGACGCGGGCTGCGTCGCAAACAAAGCCTGCCCCGCGGGGCCGCCCCGCAGATCCAGCAGCAAAGCATCGGGAGCCAAAGTTGCGGCCAGGTGCGCCGCAATGACGGTCGCTCCTGCGCCGCCGCGCGCGGCCACCACGGCGATCACCCGTCCCGGCCCGCGCTCTTCGGCGACGCGACGGCCGGCCGCCTCGGCAAGGCGCAACCCCAGCACCTGTTCGTCGTCGGGCCAGCAGACGATGCCGTCGGCTCCGGCGTCCATCGCGGCCCGCGCCGCGGCGATCGGGCTTCCTGTGGCAAGCACCACGATAGCTGCGGATCCCCGCGCTCGCGGCAGCAATGACGGCTGGGCCAGCACCACGTGCGCCTGCTCGGCAGAGGTTGCCACGTAGGCATCGTCGCTGCGCTCGATCGCATCCGTCACCAGCTCCAGCAGGCGGACATCGTCCGCCAGCACATGAACACCGACTGTCATAGCCGCCGAGACTAAAGATCGCCGCGCCGATGTCCAGCCGCGGCGGGGGCCTTGCGACGAGTATCTGGAACGTCTGACTCGTACAATCGGCGGCGAAGGAGGTGATCGCGACAGTCTTTCTGGATTGGCTGCTCTCGTTCGGCACCGGGACGCTGTTCGCGATCGCCGGGCACGCCGAGGTCGCCGGTGCGCAACACCGCCTGCGGGCGCGCGCGTTCCGCTGGGGGATGCTCTATCTGCACCTGGGCATCCTGTCGATCTCGCTGGCCCTGTATGCGGTGGAGCGCGATTGGATGTGGATGTACTGGGTGGACGCGCGCGCACTTCCGGCCGCCATCCAAGTGCTGGCGTTCGCGCTCTATGAGGTTTGCTTCATCGCCGGGTTCTTCCTGGCCGCCGAGCTGCAACGGCGAGCAGCTTGGCTGATCGCGGCGGCAACCGCGGCAGCGATCACCACGCTTGAGGTCGCGGCGCGGACCCGGCTGCTGCGCTTCGGCTCGCTTGCCGAGTTCCAGGCAGGAACGGCCGCACCCGCGATCGACCTGGACCCCGTACGCGTGCAACCGGAATGGCTTCTGGTCTCCGTCGCCGGAGTCGCCTCTCTAGGCGTGCTGGCGTTCATGCTTTGGCGTCTCCACAAAATGTCACCGCGCTCATCGGTAGTCACCCCGTAGAATCCTGCGCCGTGAACGCCATCAATGCCCGTGACTTGCAGAAGCGGTACGGGGACTTCCAGGCGGTCCGCGGCATCGACTTCGCCGTGGCCGAACAGGAATGCTTCGGCTTCCTGGGACCCAACGGCGCCGGCAAGACCTCCACGATGCGCATGATCACCGCCACGGCCCAGCCGAGCGGTGGATCGCTTGAGGTGCTCGGCTTTCCGCTGCCCGGCTCGGGCCGCGCGATCCGGGCCCGCATCGGCGTGGTTCCCCAAGAGAACAACCTGGACGAGGAAATCACCGTCTTCGAGAACCTGGTCGTGTACGCGCGCTATTTCGACATCGCCCGGGCGGTCGCGACGCAGCGCGCCGAGCGCCTGCTGGCATTCGTCGCGCTGGAAGACAAGCGCGACTGGCTGGTCCCCAAACTGTCCGGTGGCATGAAGCGTCGATTGCTGATTGCGCGCGCCTTGATGAACCAGCCGGAGCTGCTGGTGCTGGACGAGCCGACAACCGGGCTGGACCCGCAAGCCCGCCACCTGGTCTGGGAGAAGCTGCGCTCGCTCAAGCGCGAAGGAGTCACGCTGGTGTTGACGACCCACTACATGGACGAAGCATCGCAGTTGTGCGACCGGCTGGTGATCATGCACGAGGGCCGCGTGCTGATCGAAGGAGCACCGCGCCAACTGATCGCCCAGGGGCTTCCACGCCACGTGATTGAGATCTTCGAGCCTGACCTGGATGTCGAGTCCCGCATCGACGGTCTGGCGCAACGAGTCGAGCGGCTGGCCGACCGGTGGCTGATCTACACCAGCAACGGCGACGCGCTGCTGAAGAAGGTTCGCAAGATAGCCGTAGATCCGTCCACCGTGTGGTTGCGAGGCGCGACGCTGGAAGATCTGTTCTTGAGCCTGACGGGGCGGGGGTTGATGGAATGAGCATCGCCGTCGCTCCCCCCAAGCCCGGCCGGCTCAGGTCCGTACGCGACGCCGTCGTGCGCCGCCCCGATGTTCGCCTTCGCTCGGCATGGCACGTGTGGCAACGCAACGCCACGATCTACCGACGCACCTACAAGTTCAACGTGCTGCCCAACTTCTTCGAGCCGCTCTTCTACCTGCTGGCGATGGGGCTGGGGCTGGGCTCTTATCTGACGCGCGTTCGTGGCGTTGACTACATCGACTACATCGCGCCCGGCCTGGTCGCAACCGCCGCGCTGTATGGATCTTCGTTCGAGGTGACCTTCAACTGTTTCGTGAAGATGAACTTCGGAAAGGTCTACGACGCCGTTGCCACAACTCCGCTGACGCCCGAAGACATCGCGCTGGGCGAGCTGCTGTGGGCCACCAGCCGCGCGCTCATCTACGGCACCATCTTCGCGGTGGTGGCGTCGTTCTTCGGTGTCGTGCATTCCTGGCTGGTCTTGCTGCTGCCGCTCGCGATCGCGCTGGTCGGAATGATGTTCTCCGTCATGGGGCTGACCTACTGCACGTTGGTCCCGCTGATCGACTACTTCTCGTACTACTGGACCATGTACGTCACGCCGATGTTTTTGTTCTCCGGCATCTTCTTCCCGCTGGACCGGCTTCCCGACTGGCTGCAGACGGTTGCCTGGTTCGTGCCGTTGCACCAGGCCGTCAACCTGATGCGCGCGCTCACGCTGACCGGGGACGTCGGAGCCGCTCTGGAGGCCGCCGCCTGGATCGCGGTCGTCACCGCCGTGCTGTTCACCCTGCCGCTGAACCTGATGCGCCGCCGCCTGATCAAGTAGCGCTCCGTTGTCGCGGCGGGATTCGGTGGCTTTCGGGGTCTGGGCCGCTTAGCATGATGAGACGATGGTAGAAGCCGCGTTCTTCGACTTGGACAAGACCGTGATCGCCCGGTCATCCACGATGCTGCTGGGAAAGCCCCTGTACAAGGAGGGCTTTATCAAGCGCGGGACCGTCATCAAGGGCGCCTACGCGACGCTGGTGTATCAGTTGGTCGGCGCCGACGATCAGAAGATGGACCGCATGCGGGTCGCCCTGCTGGAGCTGACCCGAGGCTGGGAGGCCGACAAGATCCGCGCGTTGGCCAGAGAGACGCTGACGGAGCTGATCGAGCCGATCATCTACGCGGAGGCCGCCGACTTGATTCGTACACATCGCGAGGCAGGGCGTCGCGTGTACCTGGTGTCGTCGTCGGGCGAAGAGATCATCGCGCCGCTGGCCGAGTTTCTTGGCGTACCCTACGCCATCGGGTCGCGCAGCGCGATCGTGGACGGCAAGTACACCGGCGAGCTGGAGTTCTACTGCCAGGGCGAAGGCAAGCGGCAGGCGATCCTGGCAGAGGCCGACACGCACGGCATCGACCTGGCGCAGTCGTACGCGTACTCGGATTCGTTTACGGATGTGCCGATGTTAGAAACCGTCGGTCATCCCGTCGTTGTGAATCCCGACAAAGAGCTGCGACGCCTGGCAACCGAGCGGGAATGGCAGATCCTTTCCTTCCGCCACCCGATTCCGCTTCGAAAGCGGCTGACCGGAAGCGTTCCCAAACCCTCTTCACGCACCGCGATCATCGCCGGCTTTGCCGCAGCGTTGGTCGTTGGTTACACGTACCTGCGCCGCATGCGGCGCGCCCCGACCGACGCCTGACGGCCGACGCCACCGCTGCTCACGCATCGACGTCGCCTTCGATTGCGGTGAGGGCGCCATGCCGCTCTGCGTCCTCTCCGAAGAACTCAATAAGCCGGTAGCGAAAGTACGCTCGTTC
>JBKKBA010000331.1:0-8200 GCA_046714275.1 Actinomycetota bacterium | reverse complement strand
GAGCAGCATGCTAAGCAATACGGGCATCGTCCGCGCCGGCTTCATCGCCGCCGCCTGTCCAGCGGAGCGCGCGCCGGCGAGATCGCGCGTTCTTGCCGCCGCCGATGCAACGCTGCGGCTCCGCATGCCCCCGCGAAGGCCGTTGTCATCGCGGCTACAAGCGCAATGTAGGCGGCATACACGTCGTCGTTGTGAGTGCGGATCGGCAGCGCTCGGAACTCGGACACTTGTTGCTCGGGTGCGGTTTCGGCCTCTTCCTTGCGCCCGTAGCCGGCGGCCGGCGGAGCCGGCGCGACGACGGGAGCCGGCGGCGGGGGAAGAACAACGGCTGCCTGCTGGTCAAGCGGCGGGCGAAACAGCACGACGTGCTTTCGGGGAACGGGCTCGGAAGCCGTCGTGCCGGGCAGGGGTTTCTTCGGTGGATCCGGCGGCTGCGGAGGCTCGACGATTCGCTCTTTCACGCATGGTCCCCGTCCTCCTCCGACGGTTACCAGCATCTGCGCGCGATGAAATCCCGAAGAGATGCTGACGCGCGTTGTGCCGGCACCAACCGCGCAGAACAACCCCGACGCCGCGTCCGCTACCGGAAGACCGGTTGCAGGATCGATGTAGGGGAGCATTTCGTTGAACGCGCTCGGTACGACGAAATAGCCGACACGCGGGTCTTCGCTCTGGAAGATGAAGGCCGGACCGATCGGACCGGTCGTTGTGCAGATGTAGCGGTTCTTTCGCTTCAGCTGTGGTGGGCACACCCCCCGGGTCCGAAAGTCCATGGGAACCACCGCGGCTTTCGACTGCAACGGATCAGCCGGGCCGCCTCCTTCGGGGGCGCGACCGGATCCGATGAAACGAAGCGTGTTGCCGCCGGCGACCGACGTTCCATCGATCGCATGAAGCGCCAGCGTGTCGAAGACGGGATAGGAGCGCACGGTGACCTCCGCCTGACCCTGCGGTTTCGGCACGGAAAGATCGACGGTCACCATCTGCCAGGAATGGTAGTAGCCGAGCGATGGTTCGGGCGGGGTTGGAGGCGTCCGGTGTTTTGCTTCCAGCGGCGATCCTCCTCCGCCGAAGACGTAGACCGGAGTCGTTCCCGTCGTGCCGACCGACACAAGAAGAACCGAATTCTGCTTGAAGTACGAGGTGAGAACCGCGCTGGCGCCGATGTTGGCAGCTGCGCCCTGCACTCCCAGCGCCTCGTCGTAGCCGCTTTCCGGATCGGTCAGATCCAGCGGATTGCGTGCCGGGCGGTTCATCACGATGATCGAAGGGACGCCGGCAGATTGAGCGTCTCGAAGCACGTCGGCAAGCCACGCGCTTTGATCGCGTGCGGGATTTTGTGTCGTTGCGGTGCTCAGCCGGCCGGGTGCGCTGTCGTCCAGCACGACCACTCGAAGCTTACGCTTTCCTCCCGGAGCGTAATCGAATGCGTAATGCGTCCGGGCGCCGCGCGCGTTCGCGTCGTCGCGCACGGGAATGAACGAGCTACGCGCAGGTCGATCGCCCCACGGTCGCGGCTGGTCGCGGAACAGATTTTGGTAGAACGTGTGATCGGGAGAGACCTGCTGCGGGTTCACGTTCGTGATGCCCGGCGCATGGAGACCGGTGAACAGATCTCGACCCCCCAAAGCACCGAAGAACGGCACGCGGAATCCATCGACATAGCGATTGAACTGGCCCAGCTCCTCTGGAATGCCGGTTCGCCGCATGTTCCCACCGAACATCACGAAGGAAGGACCCCCCGCAAGTGCGGCTGCTTCGTTGATCTCGCGCTGAATTTGCGATGCGACGACGTCGGCCATCGTCCCCGAACCGATTGCTGCGCCGCACAATCCCTGCCCACATGAGGACTCGCCGAAGAATGCAAACGAGACAAGATTCGGGTTGTCTTCGAAGGCGGGAATGGTGCGGCTCCCTTGCGGGGCCGGATCTCCGTTTGGCTCGATCCGGTAGACCGACGAGGTGGGATATCCCTGCACATGGCCTTGACCGTCGTCGTTGCCGGGACCGATCCCGCCGACCGCCCACGCGCCCGGACCGCCGGCGTCGAAGGCGATGGCATACGCGGGATCACGCGTTGCGGAAGCATCGAATGAATCGTAGATCGTCGTGCGCGCCGAATGGTCAAGGTCATCCCATCCTTCCGCTGTACCGTGGAGCACGACACCCGACGCTTGCGCCGGTGTCTCGCCCGCGTACTTCAGAGCGCCTTGGGCGACGGAGGCGATCAGCTCAAGGCCGCTCCCCGCTGAACGGCGAGCCGCGACGGCCAGCACGGTGCCTTCGGGCGGCA
Organism: Actinomycetota bacterium; assembly: GCA_046714275.1. Taxonomy (GTDB): domain Bacteria; phylum Actinomycetota; class AC-67; order AC-67; family AC-67; genus JBKKBA01. The sequence goes on along the minus strand of JBKKBA010000331.1, from coordinate 5,907 downwards.
CTCGCAACCCTTCCTGCTCGATCTTCCAGGCGCCTCGCGTCCCGTCGCGCCTGATCAGCGTGGAAAGCTCTCCTCCGACCACGGCCGTGCCGTCGGGAAGTCCGGCAACCGTATAGAGGGCCGGCAACTGGCCGCCCCGCTCGATAAGCGCCGCAATTTCAGAGACACGCTGCCAGCGACCATTGCGATTGCGAAGCATCACGCCGTCCGCGCCGACGGCGATCATGTCCGGGCCCGCGCTCGCTATGGCGAACAAGTCCGCGTCGGTCAGGCGCCGGCTCTGTGGATCCACCGTCCAGCGCCGGCCGTCGAAACGCAACAACGTTCCGTTCGCGCCGACCGCGTATCCCAGATCCGGTCGCGCAAACGCGATGCCGAACAAGCTTGCGGTGGTCACAGGAGATCCATCCACGATCTGACTCCACCCTGCGCCGTCAAATCGCGCGAGCGTGCCGCGACCACCAACCGCCCAGGCGTCGCCATCACCCGTCCACGCGACCGCGTGCAGCGCGCGCGCAGTAACAGGCGTCAACGAGTCCCATCCCGGGCCGGGCGTATGCAACAGCATCGCGCCGCGCTGCCCAACGGCAAGCGCTCGGCCCGAGCCGTCGGGGGCGATCGCCAGACTTTCAAGCGCATGCGAGACACCGGTGAACGCATCGGTCACGGGCTGCGGATGACGAGCCATTCGCACGCGCTCGGGTCGCTCGGTCCAGTGTCCTACGGTCGTGAGCGTAGAGAATGCTCCCGTGGCCGCCGTTGTTCCACCGCTCCCTGCGATCCATCCGTCCTTCGGGGTTCCGAAAGAGATCGAGGAAAGGTAGGAGAGTGGGTTCGGTTCACGGGACCAGCTACCACCCGAGTAATGGAAGAGGCCGAGCCCTCCGGCGAAGACCTCTCCTCTGCCTCCGGATCGTCCGGCAGGAAACGCGTGGAGCGAAGAGATGCCGAACCCTGAAAGTGGGAACGGCTCGTCGCATGTCGTTTCCGTCGCAGCGCGGCCGTCCGATCCCAGCGAGTAGCGGTCGGGGCAGAAACTTGTTATCGCTCCCGACGGTGAGAGGAAAAGAACGAACGGGCGAGTGCTGTCGCCGGCCGGGTCACCAAGCGAAGACCCGGCATCGATCGGAACGATCGTCCCCCCGATCCACGCGCCGGTCTTGGTAGCCGCGGCGGCGGCACCCATCGTGGAAGCCACCGTCACCGAGCCCGACTGTCGTGGCTGCTCTTCTTCGTCGAAGACGGCCCGTCCCGTTTGCACACGGACCCATCCGGCGGAGGTCCGGCGCAAGATGGCGAGTGCCCGGCCGGATGATCCCGCGATCCATGCGTCGTTCGCCGAAACAGTTGATATCGATCGCAACTGGAATGCGTCCGAACCGTCAATGCCCAGATCTTCTCTGGTCCAGCGATTGCTCTGAAGCCTCAGCACCGTGCCGCCGGATCCTGAAGCGAAACCCACGTTCCCATTGTTGGACGAGATGATGGAAACTGATGTGAGGATCGCTTGCGTGGGGGAAGACTGCATGACCCATCTGCCGTTCACCAACCGGACAAGCGAACCGCGGTCGCCGACGGCCCAGCCGTCTCCGCTCGAAGCCATCGAGATTGATGTGAGCGTGGGATTCGCCGGCGCTCCCAGCGGTGTCAAGGGCGGCCCCGCAAGTCGCCATCCGGTCGCATGCGTGTGACGGAGAAAGACCGTTTGGCTGCCGCCGACCTCTCCTGCCCAGCCTGCGACGCGTGCCGTCGAACGACCAATCGCCCACGCGTCGCCTGCTGCGCTACCGGGAACAGCTGCAACCAACCCGGTGCGGGTTGGGAGCGTTACGGGTTGCACCGTAGCCTTGCCCGAGCCGTCGATGCCAGACCGGTCGTACCGGCCGGGTTCGACCCGCGCGGAAGCAGGCATCGGCCCGATCGCCAGCGCGGTTGCGAGCAAAAGCAGCGGAGCGAAAATCTTCGGGCTTCTCACCAGGGTTCTAACTTCGCCACTCGCACCTCTCAGTCCTACCATCCGGGGGATCGTAGTAGGGAAAGCAGGTCTATTCAGTCCTACGTCCGGCGGATCGTAGTAGGGAAAGCAGGTTTATCAGCCTGAGGCGCAGAACCGTCAGATCATGAAGTTCTGGCGAGTGTGCGCCACGTTGACGCTTGCAATTCTTGCCGCCTGCGGGGGCGGCGGGGAGCTGCGGGGTGATTCCGCCTTGCTTCCGGGGCGGTCCGGATCGTCGGCTGGGGCCCCGGGAGGGGGCGAATCTGGAAAAGCGCCGGGCGGCTCCCCTTCGGCTGCACCGACCAGGCCGATAGTGGTGCGACCGACGCCCACCGGTGTCGAGACTCCCGAGGTCCCCAACTTCGTCAAGGCCGACGTCATCGAAGGCGAAGGTTGGGGTCCGGGCTGCTTCGTTCCCAAGCCGGGGCTGGCCTGCACTGTCCCGTTTGAAGGGGTTGGATACTTGTCGAGCGCCAAATCCGGCAAGATCGCACTATCCGCCTTCGAAAACGAGGCCCAGACGCCTGCCGCGATCCGACTTTTGCCAGCCGTCAAAGGCAGCAACAAGCTCTGCGTTGATCCGGGCTGCCCGCACGGCGGGGCCTGGCTGCCCTACTCACCTTCGATCGGCGCCAGGATCGTCACCTTTTTCGTCGAGATCCAGGGGCCTGACGGAGCAGTCCTGGCCAGGACTCCCGGCAAGACTTTCCCGATCCCCTCCTGACTAAAGATTTCCTGATCGACTCGGGAGGTTTCAGGCGATCCGTGGAGAATAGCCCCAGCGAAATGATCGCTTTCCTGAGGAGGGGGACTATGAGTAAGCGCGGACTGTTGCTTGCTACGTTCGTCCCGGCACTGCTGGCTCTATCGTTCGGGCCCGCGCATGCCGCGGACAGTGTAGCCATCACCTCACCCTCGGCTGGATTCGTTACCGGCACCTTCGAGGTGTCCGTGGACGCGTCGGCCGCGGCTGGGGTGCTCGATGTGGATCTTCTGGTCAACGATGTCGTCGTCGGGACCGACGACACGGCCCCCTACACGTTTACCGTGATCGGGGCGGACGGGGCCAGCCTGACGCTGGCCGCTCGAATGACGGACGCTAATCTCAGTGAGTCCACGTCGGCTCCGGTTGACGTGACCGTTGACGCCGCCGGGCCGGTCGCCCTGATTGCGAATGACAGCGGAAGTCACCTCATCAACGCGCCTTCGCCGGTCGGCGAGACGGTGTTCGGCGTCGCACCTGAAGCGGGGACGAATGCGGTCCGCGGAACCGTGACGGACAGCGGATCTGGCGTCGCGTCGCTTTCGGTCGCGCTGTCGCACGCAACGCTGGACCTTCAGGACTCTGGGCAGGCGATAACGGATGGCAGCGCTTGGTCGTATGCGCCGCCCTTCGCGCTGGTTCCCGGCGAGTATGACGTGACGGTTACGCCGTCGGACGTCGCCGGCAATGTTGGAGCAGCTCAAACCGTGAAGATCGTCGTCGTCTAGACGCCAGCAGGATGAGGAGGAAGCACATGATTGCAAGACGTACGCTCGCCGTCCTGGCTACAGCCGGGGCGATGTTCGCGGTGATCCTCGCGCCCGGGGCCTCGCGCGCAGGCACGACGGGGACGATCGCCGACGACCCACAGTTGGTCCCGCAGCCCTACGACGCGCCGCTGGGAGGTAGGCACCCAAACAACGCTCAGGTCAACGGCTGCGACTTTCTGAATGCGCCGCTGAGTGTCAACAAGGCGCTCCTTGCCTACAACAACGAGAACCCGACGGTTGGTGGGGCTCCGAATCCGCGCGGCTGCTTGGGTGAGGCGGACATCATGTCGTATTCGATGACGTCCCTTATCGGCAACAAGCTGGAACTCAAGTTCACCGTGCGCGGAACGTTCCCGAAGGCCGGCGGGGTGGTCTCTCCGCTGGCTGCGCTCAGCGGAGGAGAGTTCCACTACTACATCTTCTTCCAGAACAAGCGGCGGCAGAATGCCCGGCAGATCATCGGCGACGCGCCGAACTGCCAGCAGTATGCACACGCCGGACCGCACCTGTCGGAGAACAACGAATACTTCTTCTTGGGCTACGACATTGCCGCAACCGATAACACGACGGCGGAATTGAAGTACGGGAAGCCGCAGTTCGGTTGGGGTCGCTGGGATCCGGTCGGAAACATTCTGTATGGAACGCGCACCTACGCCGATCCGGCCATCCCCGCTAGCGCTCCGGTGAAACCACTGTCTCAATTCTGCTCTGGTGGTACGCACACCCCGCTATCAAGTTGGTCGGGGACCGGCATGACCGCCACAGCATCGGGCAACACGCTTACGATGACGGTTCCGATGAACTACTGCTGGAACAACCTTTCGAACATCATCAACTGCTATGAGCTTGCGGCGGTCGGCGATACGATCACCGGAGTCCAGGCTGCCGTGCATGCCTCGGTGTTCGTCGGCACGCCCGACCTGACCGGCTCGGGCGGACCCGGTCCGACAGGCGCAGGCCAGAACCTGCTGGTTGACTGGGCGCCGTATGCGGCATACGACTTCGGAACGCTCACGCCGCAGACAGAGCGCATTCCCGGTCCGACCTGCCCGCACTTCAACGCTGCCCAGTACTTCACAAGCGGGGAGCTTCCCGCAAATCCGACGTACGTGACTACGGGCAAAGGCACCAGCGGTACCAGGGACAACGATTACCAGACGAACCCGCTCTACGGCTCAAGGTCGCTTCGCCATTACGACGCCTCGGCCGCGGCCGGGACCAGCAACGCCGATCCGCTTCCGACCGGTACGCAAGATCATTTCGGTCCAACGGGTTGCGATATCTTCATTCCGACCGCTTCCGGCTTCAAGGCTGGGTTCGGAGGAAGCTTCACTGCTTGAGAACCGTCACGCCTGATCACGGAAAGAGGGCGGCTATGCCGTCCTCTTTCCGTGTCGGGCCCGGAATGCAAATGCGGTTACGGCGGACGCTGGTCGCCTTCGCGGCCATTGCGGTAGGTCCTGCTGCGCTTTTGACTGCGCAGCCTGCCCTTTCATCCTGCTCCGCGCCTGCTTCGCCTATCTTCGCGCCACCCACATACGTTGATGCCACGAGGGCCGGCGGCGAGCCGATGGTTCCTGCTGGTCGCCGCCGCTGCTCTCGCGACGTGGATGCGTCATCGCTTCTCTAGGAGCGTCAGGTCAACAACTTAACGGAAACAGTTTCGCCCCCCGCGTCGGTGGCGCAAACGGACTGATTGTCGGATTCACCAGCTCGGCAACCAACACGGGCTGGACTACGCTCTACGACACCGTCTTCGTCCGCGACAGGTAGCCCCCACCGGTGACAGAAACCGTGACTGCCGCGCTTGACCGTTTCATGAGACTTCTTTGGCGCGGGAAGGAGTTTCGTGATACGATATTATGAACGGTGGAGATCCATCGATCAGCCCGCAAGCATGGCATCCGTGACATCGATATCGAGCACGCCGTCGAGAACGCCATGGCGGCGGGTGACCAAGACGATGGCAAGGTCTTGTACATCGGGCCCGACCAAGCCGGAAACCTCCTCGAGATCGTGTCTGTACTCCGAGACGACGGGACCGAGATCGTCATCCACGCGATGCGGATGCGCCACATCTACGAGCCGTTCCTCCGAGAAGGGAGAGCTAATGACTGACGCGAAGTCTCACGGGCGGTCCAAGGCTGGCGTGGAGCTGACCGACGAGGTGCTGAGCAGGATGGCAGGAGAGGCCGAAGCCGGCCTCGATGCCACGAAGCTTCGGCGTCGCCCAGGCCGGCCCACCATGGGCTCCGGCCCGGCCGATACGCTGCCCGTTCGGCTCGACCCCGAACTGCGCAAGGCCGTCGACGATCGCGCCACGGCAGAGCACACGACCGCCTCCGACGTCGTACGAGAAGCCCTTCGGCACTACCTCA
>JBKKBA010000330.1:0-3398 GCA_046714275.1 Actinomycetota bacterium | reverse complement strand
TACTCCAAGTATCTGTTCATCAAGTTCCCGTTCGGGCTGGAAGAGATCGAGCGATCGTTGTACACGCTGAAGACCGAAGGCTTCGACCCGTTGCAGGCGGCGCTTGGCAACAAGGATCAGCCGAACTCACTGATCAACGCGCTGCACGTGCTGACCGAAGGAACCGAGGCGCAGATCGACGCCTTCCACCAGTTGGGCGCAACGTGGCGCTACATCGCCGACTCGATCCAGAACTTCGCGATCTTCGGCGTCGAGTCGGCCCGCAGCATCCTTCAGTGGGACATCAACACCATCGACATGGAGACGGCAGTGAAAGCCGCGGCCGTCGAGCGAGCCAAGGCCATGTCCACGTTCATGGGTCGTCCGACCGACCCGGACGGCGAGCCGGCGCTTGGGCAGTTGGTCGTAACGTTCGCAACGGATGCCGGCGGAGAGACCGGTCTGGCGACCGACACGCGTCCGGGGAAGATGCTGGTCGTGCTGGCGTCCGCGATGATCCTGGCGGTACTGGCGCTGTTCGGGAGGTTCTTGTGGCACGTCATCTAAGTGGCGCGAGCTTGTGGACGGCGCTTCTGGTGGCGTTGGCCGGGTGCGGCACGTCGATTCCGACGCGGATCGACGGCCCGCGCATCGCCGGCGTCGCCCAGAACGAGCAGGTGCCCGTGCTTCAGGAGCCGCAGTTCGGCGGCACGGGATCGACGACAACGCTGGGCGGCGAGGAGCTAACCGAGGTAACCGAGGCCGCTCCGCCCGGCTTGCGCATCACGACCGTGCAGATCTCGCCGCTGTCAACCGCGGCCCAGAAAGCCCTGAAGTTCACCGGGTTTCGCGGTGGATCGCCGTCGGCGCTGATCGAGCTTCCACTCGCCGCCGTCAACCCGCAGTTGGGCATGTACTACCTGATCGTGCCGGTGATCAACGAGGGCGACGCGCCGGTGCGAAATCTGAAGGGGCGAGCCGATTTCTTCGACGCGAACGGCGTGCGCGTCTGGACCGAAACGCAACCGGTGACGCACTTCCCAACGCGCCTGGGCCTGAACCCGCCGTCGCTTCCAAACCTGCGCGATGTTCCCGAGCCACACCCGTTGGGATCGGAGATCTCGGGCTTCTCGCTGTACTACCTGGACGGAAACGTCGGTCTGTTCACCTTCGCGGTCCCCGACCCGGCAGTTTCGGCCACGGTGCGCCGCTGGACGCTGACTTTCCTGGTGAGCACGACGTGAGCACGGGCCGGCGCGCAATCACCGCGGCCGCGGCCGCAGCCGCTCTGCTGCTGTCCGCGGCGTGCACCGGCGACAAGAAGGCTTCGTCGCGAAAGGGATCGCAGCAGGTCGCGCTTCGCATCGGGATCGTCTATACGACCGGCGGGCAGGGCGCGGACCTGGCTGGGCCGGTTCTGGGAGCGGCGAAGCTTGCGACCGACGACGCTCTGAAGGACGGCGTGAAGATCACCGTGAGCGAAGCCGACTACGGTGGGGATCCGGCGAAAGTCGCGGCGGCGGTGCAGGCGCTGGCGACCAAGGTCGATGCCGTCGTCGTCGGCAGCGACGATACCGACATCGTCCCGTACCTGGGCGGGCCGGCGGTTCCGTTGCTTCACTCCTTTATCACCGGAGACGCGGCGGTGCCGGATCAGGGTTCGGTGTTTCGGCTGGCCCCCAGCAACCGCCTGCAGGCGTCCCGAATCGCGGCCTTCCTGACCGGCCACCGCAAGTACACGCGCATCGCGCTGATCACCGACGACACGGCATTCGGCAAGGAGGGCCGCCGCGATCTGTCCGCCGCGCTCAGCCGGGCCGGCGTCAATCCGATTGCTCAGTCCGAGTTCACGCCCGGTAAGGATGTCCACGCGGCGGTGAGCGCCGCCGGGCAGAAAGGCGCACAAGCGGTCGTGGTGTGGGTCGAGTCGCCGGGCGAGGCGTCGCGCATCGTTGTAGACGCGCACAAGCAGAACCTGGCCTATCAGATCGTGCTGTCGGGCAATCTGGCGACGGCGGCGTTCGCCAAGAACGCAAGCTCGCAGGTTGCGCCGGTCGCGTTCCGCGACGGGATGCTGTCGGTCGGCACCTGGGCAGGCCCCTGGTTCCAAGAATAGCGAATCATTCGCTTCTACCGCGAGTTTAAGACGACCAACAGCGCGCTCGCGCCCGTGCAGTCCGCGGCCGTCTACGACGCCGTGCTTGCGCTTGCTACTGCCGCGCGTGCGCGCGGAACGTCCGCGCAGGCGCTCACGCAGGGATTGGAAGGACTTGCGGATTTCGAAGGAGCCGGCGCGCCGATCACGTTTGGCGCAGGCAAGCGTGAAGGTTTGGATCTGGATGATGTCGCGATGTACGGCTTCACGAAGACGCAGAGCGCGCCCGGCGGCGAGTACCAGCCGGAGGTTGATACCGGCGGCGGATTCTTCAGCTTGGTGTTCGAGTCGCTGGACCTTCCGAAGAAGTACGCCTACTTGAAGAACAACGCCTAGTGGGAGGATCAATGCGGATTCGCTGTCTGGTCACGATCATGACCGCGCTCAGTGTTGCGCTGCCGCAGGCTCCCGCTCATGCTCGTGCAGCGTCGCGCTGGGTGCCGGCGACATCGACGTCGTGGCTGGTCTCGCCGGGCGGCGACAACTACTTGACCGCCTACAACCAAACGGAGAAGCAGCCGCCGTTCCTGAACTGCTCGGTCGCGTCCTGCCGCGGCACCGGCGACGCTGATGGGCCGTGGCTGGAATGGGTGACCAAGATCAGCGACCTTCCCAGCGGCACATTCCCGACGGCCGGTGTGGTCGTAGACGACGGGATCGTCTACGCGGCGGGCGCGTCCACGAACTCGTTCCTCGCGCTGGATATTCAGACTGGTCTGCCGGTCTGGCGGTTCGCACCCGACCCACGCACCGACGGCGTGACCGCGCAGTATCCCGGATCGAATGCGCCGACGATCCGCAACGGCATCGTCTACATCACATTCTCCAACGGAATCCTCTACGCCCTGCACGCGAAGACGGGACGCAAAATCTGGTCGTATCGCGCCACCGAGGGATACACCGACACGGCTGCGTCACGGGCCGGCTCCGCGGATCAGCCGACCCGCTCAGCGCTTGACTCCTACACAGAATCGTCGCAGCCTTCGAAACGCGGCAAGTTCAATTCCGTGCATCCGGGCGTGAAGTACCCCAAGATCCACGGCCGTACCGCCGACTGCGGCGAAGAGGAAGTCGTGGCGTTCATGACGCTGGCTGGCTGGGCGTACGGAATGGACGGCCGCAGCGGCAAGCTGCTGTGGAAGCGGTACGCGGACGCGCCCGAATTTCCGGGAGAGATGGTCTGGCCCGAATACTCCGAGGGCGGGGCGCTCAATCCCAAGAACTCCTCGCTTGGCTCCTCCACGCGCCGCTTCGAAGCGGTACC
>JBKKBA010000329.1:0-8491 GCA_046714275.1 Actinomycetota bacterium | reverse complement strand
CTCGGTGTCGAACCCCCACTCCGCATCGACGAAGCGGCCCGACGACGTTCCAACCTTGAGCCCGTGCGGTCCGAAGTCGAACGGCGAGTTCATGACAATGATCGGGCCCTTCTGATCGGCCCCGGTGAAAAGATCCAACTCGGCGGATGCCACCGTCCCGATCTGGAACGTGGGCTTCTTACCGTCCTTGTACTCGATCGGGACCCGCTTGACGCCCTTGACGGTGGTGATCAGCGCCGCCAGATCTCCGAACGCGCCGCCCGCCTTCCCCGTGAGGATCGTTTCCAAAGCGCTCACCTGCTCGTCGCTGGCGGCATCGTCAACGTAGATTCCCGTCGTGATGTTGCCGGCGAACGCATTGCCCGTCCACGAGTAGGCAACGGCTGCCTTACGACCGGCCAGATCCACCGATCCGTAGTTCCCGCTGGCAACGCTGATGCATTGGATCGCCACGCACTTCCCGCTGCTGGGGTCACGCCCGAAGATGCACGGGCACGGTGAGTCGCACGGGCACGCTCCGGCCATCTCACCTTTAAGAACCCACTTTTCCGCCATTAGCGCCCTCCTCGTCTCTTCCTCAACGATCGGACTTTAGACCCGCGCCTCCAAACAGGTCAAAGGCGGGACCGCTGCCGCCCCGCGCAACAGGCAGGAACCTGGACCCCCACGGCGAAGTAGCCGGCGTCGGACGACGGGGGAGGTTCCCATGGTAGACAGCGGATCGGTCCTGGGCGGAACGCGCACCCACAGGCTTCTTGCGCTCATCCTTATGGCTGCGTCGCTGGTTCCAACGGACGCTGCGCGCGCCGGGGTTCCGGCGCCGGGGACCAGTCCGGGCTCGAGCGATCCCGCGATCGAATCCCAGCCGGTTTATTCCGGCGTTGCCGACACGACGATCATGGTGCCGATGCGCGACGGCATCCGGCTTGCGGTGAACCTGCTGCGTCCCAACGTGCCCGTCGACGGCGCGCCGGAGCGTCGATTTCCCGCGCTGATTGTCGCAAGCCCGTATCGCAAGGACATCTTCATCGACTCGCTGTACCCGGTCCAGAACTACTTCACAGTCCGTGGATACGTCGTTGTCACCTTCGACGTGCGGGGCATCGGCGACTCCGAGGGTACGTATCCGTACCCCTTCAACCCGGCGGAGCAACGCGATCTGTACGACTTGATCGAGTGGGCCGGCGTGCAGCCCTGGAGTAACGGCAACGTCGGGATGACGGGGCAGTCCTATCTGGGAATCTCGCAGTACCTGGCCGCCGCACAGAGGCCGCCGCACCTGAAGGCCATCTTCCCGTGCAAGGCGTACGACGACCCCTACCGCGACATCGTGTACCACGGCGGGATCTTCAACGCGCAGTTCATGTCGATGTGGGGCACGCTCACCCAGGGCTTCTGGACGGCGCCCCCGACCGCGGCGAACCTCGGCGCGGGGGACGGGTCCGACCCCGCGAGCCTCACGCAGAACTGGACGGAGCACCTGACGCAGAACCAGAACGTGCTTGCGTGGGCGCGCTCCAACCCCACCGACAACGACCTGTGGCGTGGGATGGCGCTCTACACCAAGCATGACGCGATTCGCTCCAGCGGCGTGCCCACGTACAACTGCGGCGGCTGGTACGACGGCTTCGCGCGCGGGACGATCGAAACGTTCTCGAACCTTCAGGGAGCGCCGAACCAACGGCTCATCATGGGCCCCTGGAGCCATACCGACTACAACCAGGACGACAGCGAAGCGCCACAGACCGGCTTCGCCTTCTACTTCGACGCGCAGTTCCCGATCAACCACGAGATGCTGCGTTGGTACGACCACTGGCTGAAAGGGATGCCCGACACGTTCGCCGGGCAGCCGCCGGTGATGTACTACGCCCTGGGCGAGAACCGCTGGAAATACGCCGACTCATGGCCGCCCAGTGGAACGAGCGTCGAGACGCTGCACCTGTCGGGCGCTACCTCGGGGTCTGCGCGCAGTCTGAACGACGGCTCCCTCGTGCGCGCGGCGGTCGTGGGCGACCAGACACCCGATCAGATCGTGACGCACCCAAGCGGAACGGGAGAAGCGGCCTCGAAGTGGGAGAACGTCGCGGCCGCCCCGTTCCAGAAGACCGACCAGCGCGCCGACGAGGTCCACGCCCTGACGTACTCCACGGATCCTCTGTCCGATCCGCTGACCGTCGCGGGGCCGATCGAACTGCCGCTGTACGGCGACTCCAGCGCGATCGACGCCGACTGGATCGCGAAGCTGGCCGACGTCGCCCCAGACGGTTCGTCGAAACTGATCTCGACCGGGTACTTGCGTGCATCGCATCGCGCGCTGGACCCGGAGCGCACGCTTCCTCTTCGACCCTGGCACCCTCACACCGCGCCGTCGACGCTGATTCCAGGTCAGGTGTATGAGTTCCGAATCGAGATCTGGCCGACGGCAACGACGTTCCGCGCGGGGCATCGGTTGCGTCTTGCCATCTCCAGCATGGATCTGCCGAACCACGAGCCCGTCCCGTTCCCGGCGGTCAACCAAGTCTTCCACGACGGAGCGCGACCCTCGGCCCTGCGCTTGAGCGTGCTCCGGGCGTAGCTTCGAGCGCCGTGCGGACGCAGCAGCGCTCGCGATCGTCGGCCCGAGGTCGCCTTTGGTGCGCGTACCTTGCGAAGCGCGGCGACTCGACCCCTCCACGTCACCGGGGGGGCCTTCCGAGGGACGCTCGAGCCAAAGAGCCGACTTTCTCCGCAGGGGCAGGGTATCGGGATGATCATGACGAAGCTGCCCTTGTAGCGACGAGTCCGGCGGTTCAAGGGGGAGTCAGGGAAAGCATGCGCTGGGCGAGGGCCGGCCGAAGCACCGAAATTTAGGTGAACTTGGATCGGACCAGACTCAGGGGCAGTCGTGTACGCCCGCTCGCGCCGTGACCATCGAAATGTCGGCCACTCCCGGGATCACGATTCGAATGGCCCGGACCGCCCGGGAATGGCTGGACGTTCCGTCGGCGGTCGTCTGCTGATTGAGCACCACCGTCGCGACCCCCGGCACGGTGATCGTGGTGTTCGGATCGGGAGACACCGGCCCGTCCACCACAACGGTCGAGCCGACCTGAAGGAAGGCGATCGTCACCGCACCACTGGATCCTGTGCACGTGGCGCTCGACCTTGCGGTAAGGGTTCGGGCGACGATCGGCGTGCCGGCGATGGTGAGCGTGATCTGTGCTGCGCTCGACTCGGCGGCTGCGGACGCCCCCCCGGTGACGACGCGAGTGGCCAAGAGCCGGCCACGGAACGGCGGTTGGTTCACGTCGGCGGCCTCGTCTTCGGTGGTGCTGGCTCCCGCCGTAGACACCTCACCGGTGTCGGAGACGATCGTGGTGCCTGCTGGAGTGGTCGCGTCGACGCCGGTGGCGCGTCCCTCCATGACGATGGCCCGTTCGCACGACATCATCAGATTCTGATCGAGCGTGTCGCCGAACACGCCGCTTCCGGTCGCCATGATAATTCCGTCGCCACTGGGCGATGTTGCCAGAGACAACTGTCCGGCCGCCATCTCCGATGCCGCCGCCGGCATCGCGGGCGCGGTCGACCAGATCCCCGTGACGGGATCCAACTCCTCGACAACCGACAGCCTGGGCGAGAATGTCTTGGTGCCGCCAAAAACGTAGACGTGGCCCTGGCAGACGCCGGCCCCGGCGTTGAAGCGCCCCGTCGGCATGGCCGGGCCTGCCGACCACGTGCTGGTGACGGTGTCGAATACCTCGACGGTGGAAAGCACAGCCGTGGGAGACGAGGACTTATAGCCCCCGATCACGTAGATCTTCGACCCGATTGCAACGGTCGAGTACACGTTTCCCCTAGCCGTCGGCATCGACGGACCCGTCGACCACGTGTTCGTCGCCGGGTCGTAGATCTCGAGCGTAGACAACTCACAGCAGTCGCCCCACAACGTAGATCTTGCCCCCGACGACCGCGGCGCCGATTCCCGCGCGGGCGGTCGGCATCGCGGTCTTGGTGGACCACGTGTTGGTCGCCGGGTTGTAAGCCTCGACCGCGCTGCAGACGGCCGTGCCACAGGGGGCCCCGATCGACTTGTTGCGCCCGCCGATCGCATAGAAGATTCCGCCGACCGCAGCCCCGACCAACTCGGCCCGCCCGGCCGACGCCGATGCGAGCGTCGTCCAGATGTTGGTGGTCGGATCGTAGGAGGCCATCTGCGCCGAATCGATTCCGGCGCCGCCCGGCAGGCTCCCGTGGCTGACGTAGAGCTTTCCGCCGATGAAGGCGCCGGCCGTGCCCTCGCGAGCGACCGGCATCTTCGAGCGCGCGCTCCAGCTCTCCGTCACCAGATGGGCGCGCGACGACGCGACCGGCAGCACCACCAGCAGCCCCAGCGCCATAGTCGCGGCGATCGATCGCTTCGTCATCGTGCCTCCCGATTGCGCTTGATGAGCTACTTCGACGGGGCCTCTGAGCTATCCTGCCCCTGCTGGACTCTGCAGCCCCTTCGGGTCCCCATCGAACCCGTGAGGACCGCTTCGGTTAGCCCCATGAGGCAGGATTCCGGGCCCGCTCCTGCGAAAGTGTTGTCAGGATTGACGGCGATGGAGGAGGCGGTTGCGGGTGCGAGTTCCAAAGGGGTTGAGGGTTTGGATCGGGGTGGTGATGATGTGCCTGGTCGGTCTGTCTCCTTCTCATGCCTCTGATCCCGCGTCGCACGATCTCACCGTCCCGAGGACGGAGGGCGGCAAGGTCAAGGTCCAGTGGTCGGGGGTCATCCCGCCCGGGGCCAACACCAGCAGCTCGTGTGTGGATGCGCCGGCGACCGATCAGCACACCATCAAGCTTGCGGTGCCGCGGCGGCTCTACGATCGACTGATCGTCCGGGCATCATTTGTGATCTCCTGGAATGGGCCGACCGACGGGATCGTGACGGTGGTCACGCCCCGCGGGTCCGCGGTCGCGGCCGATAACGGCTTCGTCGATGCCGATGAGAGCGTGCAACTGCTCAATCCCTCCGCCGGCGATTATTCAGTCCTGGTGTGCGCGTTCGCCGGCGCGGCGCCTCAGCCCTACACGGGGACGCTGGAGATGGTTGCGTCGCTGCCGGGCGTCTGCGAGTCCAACGTGGTCGCCGGCGTCGATCTGCAGACGGCGACGATTCCGGTGATGCAGCGGTCTCTTGCGGCGGGGCGCATCACCAGCCGCCGGCTGGTCCAGGAGTACTTGCACCGCATTGCCCAGTACGACGCGAGCGGTCCCAAGCTCAGGTCGATTCGCGCGCTGAATCCGAAAGCTCTGCAAGAAGCCGACGCGCGCGATGCCGAGCGGCGACGCAAAGCCGTTCGCGGACCGCTCCATGGAATTCCGATCGTGCTGAAGGACAACGTCGGCACCCAAGGCATGCCGACGACGGCCGGATCCATCGCGCTTGAAGGAAGCATCCCGCTGCGTGAGGCGTTCCTGACGCAGCGGCTTCGCGCGGCCGGAGCGATCATCCTGGGCAAGACGAATCTCTCCGAGTTTGCCAACTGGGTAGACCCCGAGATGCCGAGCGGCTACTCGTCGCTGGGCGGCCAGGTGCTGAACGCCTACCACTTCGGCGATCCGTCCGGATCCAGCAGCGGATCAGGTGTCGCCGCGTCGATGGCGCTGGCGGCGGCGACGATCGGAACCGAAACAAGCGGCAGCATTCTGAGTCCCAGCATCGCCAACGGCATCGTCGGCATCAAACCCACCGTCGGACTGGTCAGCCGCGCGGGCGTCATTCCGCTCGCGGCGACATTCGACACCCCGGGGCCGATGACTCGGAACGTCACCGACGCCGCCATTGTCCTTGGCGTGATTGCGGGTCCGGATCCACGCGACGCGAAGACCGCCGAAAGCGCCGGGAAGATGCCGCCGCGATCCGACTACCGTCCCTTCCTTCGTCGCGACGGTCTTCGGGGGGCCCGGATCGGGGTGTCTGATGAGGATCGGGATGCCCTAGGCACCGAAGCGATGGCTCTGTGGGATGCGGTGCTCGGCACACTCGAACGGCTGGGAGCGACGGTCGTGCACTCCGACACGCTCGCCAGAATTCGAAGCGTCGGTCTAACCGAGCTTGCCGTGATTCCGAACGAGTTCAAGCACGGGCTGAATCAGTATCTGGCCGAAGAGACGTCACCAAACCTGCGCGTCAGGACGCTGCAAGACATCATCGACTACAACGCGCGGTATCCGAACAAGGTGAAGTACGGGCAGCGCTGGCTCCAGATCTCCAACGCCACGCTTGGAAACGTCGATGAGCCGAGCGCGATTGCAAGCCGGACGGCGACGATCGCTACCGCCGGCGCTGCGATCGACGGGGCGCTTGCGGCCGACGATCTGGATGCGATTCTGACGCCGGGCGCCATCAATGCCAACATCGGCGCTGCGGCGTTGTATCCGTCCATCGCGGTTCCCGCGGGCGCCACAGCCGGCGGGACGCAGCCTTTCGGCGTGACGTTCCTGGGCCGGGCGTACAGCGAGCCGTCGCTGATTGCGTTTGCGTACGCCTACGAGCAGGCTTCCCGCAAGCGAACCCTTCCGACGAAGGCCAACCGGGGGTTGTGTCCCGTGCCCGACAGAGTCGGTGCCGGTGGAAGACGCATCTGAGTCAATGAGCAGGAGATAGGGGCAATCGCGACGAACCTTCTTCGGTGAGCAGGTCAAGGGAGGGGACATGAACAGAATTCGGATCGTCGCGTTGCTCGTCATGGTGCTGGTCACGGCCGGCGGGTTCCAGGCTCGCGGAGATGTCGTCGACGCCAAGGTGGTCATTGCGCACGCAGATACCGGAATCAACCCCTACGCGAGCGTCTTTCGCGACACGTCACCGCGCGCCTATCAGCACCCGTCCACATACCTGGTGGGGTATCCGACGAACGCCGAGCGGCTTGATCTGACGCTCGACGCAGCGTCGTGGCAAGCGGCATTCACGGCGGACAAAGCGATCTGGGACGGGCTGCTGGCCGATTACACGGCTAGTCCCGCTGCGTTCCGGGCACGCGTGTTCTGGATCCCCGGGACGAAGATCGTCGCCGCGCGCCGGCAGGCCACAGGTGGCACGTTCTGCCCGCCGGTATCCGAGGTGTCCCCGGCGCCGTGGGCGGCAAACCCGTGCACCGACTATCCGCTGCTGGACGACCACGGGCACGGCACGATGACCGCAACACGCATGGGCGGCAACCGCGGCAGCCTGTGCCCCGAATGCCTGATCGTGAGCGTCGAGGGGCTCGGCGACCTAAGCGTGAAATGGATCGCGGACCAGGGCTGGATTGACGTCCAGACCAACTCGTGGGCCTTCATCGTGCCCCATCAGGTGATCTACGCGATCGATTATCCACTCGACCTGGGGATCCAACGGAATCTAGAGGCGGCCGCCGCCAAGATGGCCGTGTTCTTCGCGACCGGAAACGGGTTGGGCGGTGCAGCAGGTTTCGCGCCGTGTCCGAGCGTGGACCAGACGACGCTGGTGCGAGGGGCGATCTGGGTGGGCGCACATGACAATGGGCGCGTCGCCGCATGGTCGTGCGCACCGGCGCATGTCGTCGCCGACGGCTATGCCGGGCTCGTCGCGTCGAACCGGTCGATTGATGGTTTCGGTCCCAGCCCATTCGCGTGCTGCACCTCGGCCTCCTCTCCCTACGCCGCCGGCGGGGCCGCGGCGATGATCCTTCGCGCCCGCCGGTTCCTGGGCGATGGGGGGACGGGATGGCGCGGCGGAGCGGCGGCCATCGGCGCGGCGGGACTGGCGCCGGGCGGACCGCTGGTTGACGGGCGACTGGAGTTGGAGGAGTTCCGCGCGCTGGTGAAGCACACCGCCGAGGCGCGGCCGCGCGAGGGCAAGGACGACGGAGCCGTCCAATGGGTCGGCGAGCCGCGCGTCCCCTCGCCGAGCGGGGACCTGCTGCCGTACGGTCCCGGCGGGAACGCGTACTGCAACGGGTGCTGGACGCTACCGGTCGAATGGTCCGCGGTGCCGGAGGACGTCCCGGCGTATGCGTCGATCGGGTACGGCGCAGTGAACGAGCGCAGTCTTGCGCGCGCGGTTGCGGTACTGGAAGGCGGGGCTCAGGAGCCATCCCGCGCAGATGTTGATGAGTTCTTCACAACCGAAGGTGAAGTGCGCGACATCGTGCATCACCCCGACCGGCTGCTGGAGTAGCGGCGAAGGGATCACGGAGAGGCGTGTGGCGATGATTCAGGAAACGCGGCGGACCTTGATCGTTGGAGCCTTGCTTGCTGCGGTGATGTTCGCAGGTATTGGGGCTCGGCCGGCCGCTGCGCTCGGCGCCTTCGCGATCGTCGGGACGGTCACGGATTTAAGCGGCTCGCCGCTTGAAGGGGTCTGGGTCGACGACGGGGGAGTTTCCGTCGTGACGGACGCAGCCGGCCGATACCGGCTCGAAGTCCTGTTCCCCGGTACGTATTGGATCCGAGCCGGTCGCGGCGACCTTTACGGCGAAGACAAAATCGTGAACGTCTACAC
>JBKKBA010000328.1:0-4378 GCA_046714275.1 Actinomycetota bacterium | reverse complement strand
CAGGTCGATCGCGCTCGCCAGCAGCGCGTCGGAGCTTCGGAGCGCCTGACAGATCGCATCCGCCCGGACCGCAGCAGAGGAACCCGCGGCCGCGGTGTGCAGCGCGGCGATGTCGAAGGACAGGCGCTGCGATGCGGCGGCGACGGCGGAAGCGTCACCGGGCACAGACTGCGATTCTATCAGATCGAACATGTGTTGGAGTCTATACCCAGCAGCAAAGACAATGCAAGTGCTTTCAGGAAATTGTTTCGCGATCTTCTCAACGACCGGCAACAGACGATGTCGAAGTCAACCCTCAAAGGCTCCAGAGGAAATCCTCGAGTCCTATACTCTGGCCAACCAACACGTCTCAACTCGGCATTACGATGACAGGAGGGGGCCGCGCTTCCTGCTGCGGGGTGGGTAGATGGAGCCAATCTCTTACGGCGGCGCGACTGTTGCGGGTGGACAGGAACTGGGGCCGGTCTTTACCGTTCACGGTGGACGATTTATGCGGGCGTCGTCGGGGACACGACACGTCGATCTCCGCGGCTTGGTGATCACGCCGGGGTTCGTCGATGCGCACGTTCATATGTCGATGACGGGCTTGATGCTGGACGGCATCGATCTGCACGGCGTTGCCGGCATTGCTGCGATGAAGCGGAGCGTCGCGGTCTTCACGCGTGCCCGAGCCGACAAGTTCGTTTGGGGGTATGGCTGGGACGACTCAGCTTGGCCGTCCGCGCCCAAATCCGCTGATCTCCAACGAGTGACCGAGGGGCGCTTCGTCTACCTATCCCGCGTGGACGGCCACTCGGCGCTGGTTTCGCGGGACTTATTTGTCGCGTCGGGATGCGCCACGCTGGACGGCGCCCAGCGAGACGCATCCGGGTCTCCCACCGGAATCGTCAAGCGTGATGCGCATCACGCCGTGCGGCTGTTCTTTCTGTCGCGCCTGCCGGTCGCCCAACTCCGCCGCGCTCACCGCCGCGCCGCGGAGGCTGCCGTCGCCGCCGGCATCACCACCGTCCACGAGATGAGCGGCCCCGTGCACGCGGCGGGGGAGCGCGACCTGGATCTGTTGCTCCAGGACCGGCTGCCGGTCGGCGTCGTCTGCTACTACGCCACGGAAGATCTGAGCGTTGTTAGGCGCCGGCGGCTCAGGCAAGTCGGCGGCGACTTGAACGCCGACGGCGCCCTTGGCTCGCGAACGGCGGCGCTAACGCGTCCGTACGCCGACGCCGGTGGTCACCGTGGCTTCCTGTACCGGGATGCAGATGCGCTGGGAGCGTTCTTCGAAGCGGCGACCCGTGCAGGGCTTCAGGCCGGAGTCCACTGCATCGGCGATGCCGGTTGCGCCGCGGCCGTCGAAGGGCTGGAGCGGGCCGCGAAACGCACCAGCCTTCGCGCGGTCCGGACCTTGCGCCATCGACTGGAGCATTTCGAGATGTCCTCGCCCGATCTGATCGCGCGCGCGGCGCGTCTGGGCGCCGGATTTAGCGTGCAGCCCGCGTTCGACGCGGCGTGGGGAGGCGGCACCGGAATGTACGCGGCTCGCGTCGGACGGTCCCGGGCCCGGCGGATGAATGACATCGCGTCCATGATCGCCTCGGGCGCCGTCGTCGGCTTCGGCAGCGACTCACCGGTGACGGCAATGAGCGGGATCGGAGGGCTGCACGCAGCGATGAAGCCGACAAACCCACGTCATGCCGTCTCCGCGGCGGATGCGTTGCGGGCCGCGACGATCGGGGCCGCGTCTTTGGCTCGGGAAGAAGACCGCGTCGGGCGGATCGCAGCCGGCTACCGCGCGGACTTTATCGTCTGGGAATCCGATCCGCTTGCCGATGAGAAAGCGCGGATCGTTGCAACGGTCAGCCGCGGTCGCGTCGTGTATGGGTCGCTGCCGCGCGCGCGGACTTCGACGCGGACTTCGACGCGGACTTCGACGGCGCGGGTGCGGAGGCCAGCGCGCAAACGATCTCCCATTCGGTCTTCCCGACGGGCGTGACCGACAGACGCGAGCCTTTCTGAACGACGGCCATGCGTTCCAAGCCGGGAGTCGCCTTCATCTGCGACAATGGCACGACCGCGGGAAACTTTTCGACAAAGGCCACATCTACCATCTGCCAGATCGGCTTCTCGGGTGACGCCTTCGGGTCGAAGTACTTCGATTGGGGATCCAGCGCGGTGTGATCGGGGTAAGCCGCACGCACGATCTTGCAGATGCCGGCGACGCCCGACGGATCCGCGCCCGAGTGGTAGAAGAACGCAAGGTCGCCCACCTTCATCGCCATCATGCTGTTGCGTGCCTGGTAATTCCGCACGCCGTCCCAATGCTCGCGCTTCTTCTGCGCCAGGTCGTCGATGCCAAAACTCTCGGGCTCGGATTTCATCAGCCAGTACGCCATGGTCGCGCAGAATACCCCCCGGCGCCTAGACCACGGTGGCCGAAAGAATGCCTGGAACCTTCGGAAGTGGGACAGGATTCTCAAAAAACCTTCCCCGCTATTGCCACGGTGACGGGGGGAGGGGGTACCCTGGGGGGTGCACGTCCGACCGGGACCAACGGCCCGGCCGGCTCGCAAGGAGGGTGATTTAGTGGCCGATCAAATCCTGTGCGACTGGTGCGACGACCCGAAGGAGCGGGCCGTCGAACGGATGGAGGTGTCGAACGGGGCAGACGATGTCCTTTTGCATCTCGACCTGTGCGGCGAGCATTCCACCGAGATGACCAACGGTGGCCTCTCCCGTCGCATCCTGAAGGCGGAGAAAGTTCAACGAATCCAAGCAAGCATGCTCTAGGACCTTTCCAGATTCAGCGGCCCGGCTATCCATGCCGGGCCGCGCGTTTTCCCAGCCTTCCCCGTCCGGCCGTCCTGGCCGATAATGGCCCCCCGCCTCCTTCCCCGGCCCGGCGGATGTGTCGGTGGTGTCGGCTACCGTGATCCAGGTCGTTAGAGAGGGCTGCGGGACGAATGGAAGAAGAGAGCAAGCACGTCGGGCGTGTCATCGGCACCGACCCATCGACCCCCCTGGAGTTCTGGGTCGCCGTCGCCCCCGAAGAGTTCCTTCAACTAGACGACGTGATCGCCTGCGAACGGGAGGTGCCCGGCGTGGGTTCGGTCTCGGTCTACGGCATCGTGTCCCAGGTCCGGGCCCGCCACGAGGGCGCTCGCTTCGACTCCGACGTGTTCCTGATCGAAGACGGCGTCCTGCCTGCCGGCGTCGCCGAAGCCGCCCAGGTGACGACGACCCGATTCGAGCCGGAGGTGTTCGTCCCTCCGTTGCCCGGCGCCGAGGTTCGTCGCGCGGCCGGCAAGGAACGCGACCAGGCGCTGTTCTTCGACGGCATGGCTCACCGGCTTCCCGCCGGCGCAAGCCGCGAGGGCCTGCCGATCTTCATCAACCTGGAGTTCCTGGACGGTACGCGCGGCGCGCACGTCAACATCAGCGGTATCTCGGGCGTGGCAACCAAGACCACGTACGCAACCTTCCTGCTCTACAGCCTCTTCAACTCGGGCCAGTTGGGCGCCGAGGCGACGAACACCAAGGCCCTGGTGTTCAACGTCAAGGGCGAGGACCTGCTGTTCCTTGACCATCCGAACGCCATGCTGCCGGCCGATGCCGCGGACAAGTACCAGGCGCTGGGCCTGCCGGTTGGGCCGTTCCCGTCGGTCGGCGTCTACGCGCCGCCGCGCCGGGGCGGGGGCGTCGCCGTCCCCGATGTCGCGTCGCGGCGCGAGGGGGTCACGTCGTTCTTCTGGACGATCGAGGAGTTCTGCGCCGAAGAGTTGCTGCCGTTTCTGTTCGCCGACGCCGAGGACGACCGCCAGCAGTACACAATGGTCGTTCATTCGGTGACGGCGCACTTGAAGCGTGAGGCGCGCGCGCTGCCCGAAGGTGGCGTCGCGCTGTTCGACGCGATGGCCGGTGAGTCTCGCGAGATCCGGACGTTCCGCGATCTGGTCGAGTTCGTGACGGCTCAGGTTGAAGACGATGCCAGCGGGTGGGCCGGGCGCGCCATCTCGATGGGAACCGTCGGCGCGTTCGTCCGCCGCCTCCACAATGCTGTCCGCTACGTCGAGCATCTGATCCGCGGCGACGTGCCGCAAGCGGCCAAGCATCGCGTTGCGCTGAAGAAGCAGATCACGGTCGTGGACCTGCACAATCTGAACGATCGCGCCAAGCGCTTCGTGGTCGGCGTCGTCGTGCGCCGCGCCTTCGAAGACAAGGAGCGATCGGGCGTCGCCCGGCCGCTGCTTTTCCTGGTGCTGGACGAGTTGAACAAGTACGCCCCGCGCGAAGGCGCCAGCCCCATCAAGGAGATGCTGCTGGATGTTGCCGAACGCGGCCGGTCGCTGGGGATCATCCTGATCGGCGCGCAGCAGACCGCCAGCGA
>JBKKBA010000327.1:0-2938 GCA_046714275.1 Actinomycetota bacterium | reverse complement strand
CGGTCAGACCAGTCAGCCCGATTCCGCCGATGCCGGCGATGCTCGCGACCCGTTCCGCTCGCTGATCGCGGGGCAGGTCCCCCCCGGTGGGAGCGGCGGCAATGGTGGGACTCCGGGGCCTGGCGATCCCACGCCGACCCCCGGCCAGACGGGAGGGACCCAGCAAGGCACCCGCGTCGTGTTGCTCGACATCTTCGAGCGAGACGGAACGCGCTTTGCGTCGGTCGAGGTCGGCGGGGAAGTGCACAACGTCAAGGAAGGCGACACATTTGCGGAGAGTTACCGCGTGGTGAACATCACCGAGTCCTGCGCGACCTTCGTGAACGGCGACGAGCGGTTTACCTTGTGCATCGGCCAAGAGGTTTTCAAATAGCCATGTCCGCACGCCGCCACTCAGGGGGAGCAGCGGTGGGCGGGTCAATAGGGGGGCGGTCGCTTTGCGCGGCCGTTCCCCGCATTGATCGGTCCCTCTGGGCCGGGCGGCGGCAGCGCCGCCGGTAAGATGGTCTACCAATGCTTCGATTCCTGACCGCCGGTGAGTCGCACGGGCCTGCGCTCGTCGCGACTTTAGAAGGCATGGTCGCGGGCGTGGCCGTCTCTGGAAAGATGATCAAGTCCGAGCTGGCGCGCCGCCGTCACGGCTACGGCCGCGGCACGCGCATGAAGTTGGAAGAGGACCGCTTAGACATTCTGGGCGGCGTCCGTCACGGGCGCACCATGGGATCCCCGATTGCCTTCGTCATTCACAACACCGAATGGCCGAAATGGCAGCGCATCATGGCTCCCGAACAGGAAGATGCCGAGCTGGACGACCCGCCTCTGACGCGGCCGCGTCCCGGGCACGCCGATCTGGCCGGGATGCTGAAGTACGGCGCAGCCGATGCGCGCAGCATCCTGGAGCGAGCCAGCGCGCGGGAGACCGCGGCGCGCACCGCGATCGGCGCGGTGTGCAAGTCGTTCCTTGCCGGCCTGGGCATCCAGATCGTCTCCCACGTTGTGGCGATCGGAGGCGTGCGGGCAAACGCAGAGACACTGCCGGCGCCCGGCGACGCGGAACGAATCGATGCCACCGATCTGCGCTGCCTGGATGCCGTTGCCGAGCAGCAGATGATCGCGCTCATCGATGCGACGCGAAAAAGGGGGGACACGCTGGGCGGCGTCTTCGAACTTGTGGCTTGGGGCGTTCCGCCGGGGATCGGAAGTCACGTGCACTGGGACCGCCGCATCGACGCGGCGCTTGCTGCCTCGATCATGAGCATTCAGGCGATCAAGGGAGTGGAGATCGGTCCGGGCTTCGCTGTAGCCGCCGGGCCGGGATCCCAGGCGCACGATGAGATCGAATGGGGCCCCGCCGCCGGATACGTTCGATCTACCACGCGAGCCGGCGGCACCGAAGGTGGGATCACGATCGGTGGTCCGCTGGTCGTCCGTGCTGCTATGAAACCCCTGTCGTCCTTGGCTCGTCCGTTGTCCACCGTCGATGTTGCCGACAAGAAGACCACTCCGGCGAGCACGCAGCGCTCCGATGTCGTCGCCGTCTCGGCTGCCGCCGTCGTCGGCGAGGCGATGATGGCCTACACGCTGTCGGTCGCGATGCTTGAGAAGTTCGGCGGCGACTCCCTGCCCGAGACGCGGCGGAACCTGGACGCGTATCTCGCCGAGATTCGGTCCCGCTGAGCCGTGCCGTGCGCAACGTGGTTCTGATCGGATTCATGGGCGCGGGAAAATCCCGCACGGCCGCCGAGCTGGCGGCAAGGCTCGGCTACCAGACGTTCGACACCGATGCGCTCATCGAATCTGAAGCCGGCGCGACGATCGCCCAGATCTTTGCCACCGAAGGCGAGCCTTCGCTTCGCGCGCGTGAAGCCAAGGCGGTCGAGCAGGCGTGTTCCAACGACGGTCGGGTCATCGCGTGTGGCGGCGGCACGATTCTGGCGATCGCCAACCTGCGCACGCTTCAGCAGTCCGGAACGATCGTCTACCTTCGCGCCAAGCCGCAGACCCTTCTGTCGCGCCTGGGTGAACAAGCGCCGCAGCGCCCGCTTCTTCGCAACGATCCCGCACGGACGCTGCCGGTCCTTCTTGCCGAGCGGGAGCCTGCATACCGCTCGGCGGCCGACCTGATCGTCGATACCGACGACCTTTCGCCGGGCGAGGTCGCCGCGCAGATCGTGCAGAGGCTGGCGTGAAGACGCTCCAGGTTCACGCCGGGCTTTCCGGGTACCCGGTGGTGGTAGGCGCAGGTGCGTTGGAGCAACTGGCCACCGTCGTCCCCTTCGTCGCGGATCGCATCGCGCTGCTCCACGACGGGTCCCTTCCTCCGGCGCTGGTCGACCGGACGGCGATCGCGATCGAAGCTACCGGCATTCCCGTCCTTCGGTTGCCCGTCCCCGACGGCGAAGCATCCAAGTCGATGGCGACGGCCGAGCGGATGGCCGGCGCGATGGTGGCTGCAGGCGTCCACAGAACGGACCTGGTGGCCGGCCTGGGCGGCGGCGCCACCACCGACCTGGCCGGTTTCGTCGCCGCCGTATTCCATCGCGGCATCGACTTTCTGGCGCTGCCGACGACGCTGCTGGGTATGGTCGATGCGTCGATCGGGGGAAAGACGGCCGTCAATATCTCTGAGGGAAAGAACCTGGTTGGAGCCTTTCATCAGCCCGTCGCCGTCGTCGCCGATGTCGAAGCGCTGGTGACGCTGCCGGAGGCCGAGATGCGTTCGGGTATGGCCGAGGTGATCAAGCACGGCCTGATCGCGGACCCGGGTCTGCTGGGAGCCTGCCAAGCGCAGCGCGACCAGATCGCCGACCGCGACCCGGTTGCGCTGGAAGAAATCGTCGCTCGCGCCGTCGCCGTCAAGATCGCGGTGGTTGAGCAAGACATGACCGAGCAAGACGTGCGCGCCCACCTGAACTACGGCCACACCTTGGGCCACGCG
>JBKKBA010000326.1:0-3615 GCA_046714275.1 Actinomycetota bacterium | reverse complement strand
CCGTCGGGTACGCCACGTCCTAGTCGCTCGCCAACGCAAGCTGGCCGAAGCCGGCGGGGCCGTCATCGAGGGCCGGGACATTGGATCGATCGTGGCGCCCGGCGCCGACGTGAAGGTCTTCCTTACCGCTTCCGTTGAGGAGCGAGCGGGAAGACGCCACCGGGAGATGCAGGCCGCCGGCCACGAGGTGCCGATGGACCGGCTGACCATCGAGATCCAAGAGCGTGATGCGCGCGACTCCGTGACCACGCCGCTGGTGCCGGCCGCCGGCGCCGTGGTGATCGACTCGACGGGAAAGACGCTGGAGCACGTTGTGGAAGAGATCGCGGATCTGGTCGCTGCGACTTTGGCAACGGGGACGCCACGATGACCGATTTCGCCGAACCGGCCGCCGAAGGGGCCGCGCCGGGACCCCTTCCGGTCGTTGCCGTCGTCGGCCGCACGAATGTCGGGAAGTCCACGCTGGTCAACCGGCTGCTGGGGCGCCGCGAGGCGATCGAGCACGACATGCCCGGCGTGACTCGGGACCGGCAGTCCTATCGCGTCGAATGGAACCGCCGGGTCTTCCGCCTGGTCGACACGGGAGGGTGGGAGCCACGAGCGCGGGGCCTGGCCGCGAAAGTGGTCGAACAGGCCGAGCGCGCCGCCGCGACGGCGGACGTCATTGTCTTTGTGGTGGACGCCACAACCGGTGCCATCGCCGACGACGTTATCGTTGCTCGGACACTCCGCCGAGCCAAGGTGCCGGTCATTCTGGCGGCCAACAAGGCGGACACCGCGAAGGTAGAGGCCGAGTTGACACCGTTGATCCGGCTGGGATTGGGCGATGCCTTCCCGGTCAGCGCCCTTCACGGCCGGGGGTCGGGCGATCTTCTTGAAGCCATCATCCACTCCCTGCCCGAAGTCGCCGCCGGGGGCGAAGACGAGCCCGATGCGCTTCGCGTCGCGATCGTCGGCCGGCCGAACGCCGGAAAGTCGTCCCTGTTCAATCGTTTGATCGGCCAGGAGCGCTCGATCGTGGACGAGACTCCCGGCACCACCCGCGACGCCGTGGACGAGGCAGTCGAGATCTCGGGGAACAGATACGTCTTTGTCGATACGGCCGGGATGCGCCGCAAGGCCAAGCAGACCGCCGAAGGTCCCGAGTACTACGGGTTGGTTCGGTCCCTCCGCGCCATCGACCGGGCGGAAGTCGCCATCTTGGTCGTGGATGGGTCCGTCGGCATCACCGACCAGGATCAGCGGATCGCGCAGCGCATCTCGGAATCGGGCCGGGCGGCGGTGATCGTGCTGAACAAGTGGGACTTGCTGGACGACGACGCCCGCGAGCGCATCGAGCGCGACCTTGATGTCCAGCTTCCCTTCGTGCGGTGGGCTCCCGTGGTTCGCACCTCGGCGCTGACCAAACGCGGGGTGATGCGCGTGATGCCGGGCGTCCAGACGGCCCGGGCCTCGTGGAGCAAGCGCATTCCAACCGCAGCGCTGAACGGCTGGGTGCGGGGCGCCGCCGAGCGGATCCCGCTGGGCTCGCGCGGCACGAAGCCTCCGCGGATCAAGTACGTGACACAAGCGGGAGTGCGCCCGCCGCAACTGGTGGTCTTCGCATCGGGACGGCTTCCCGATCATGCCGTTCGAGCGCTCGAAAACTCGCTGAGAGAAGCCTTCGGGTTCGAAGGATCGCCGATTCGCGTCGCCGTCCGCGTTCGAAAGCGGTAGCCGCCGGCCATTCGCCCGCCCGCGGGCCACAGCGGGCGGGCGTTTCGCGCAGGCGGCGGGGAAGTCGGGCTGGGCGGATTCGAACCGCCGATCTCTGGACCCCCAGTCCAGCGCTCTAACCAAACTAAGCCACAGCCCGAAGGCCGCAAGTATAGAAGGTGCGCCATCGTGCTTGCCGCGAAACCGGGTGAGCATCCGGTCATGCTCCCTTGCTCACGCTAGAATCCGCTCAGTGTCACGCCCAGCACCGGCACAGACCCCGTCCGACGCGATTCTGACGCTGCCCAACCTCGTCACGTTCGCGCGGCTGGCGCTCATTCCGCTGTTCATCTGGCTGGCCCTTGGCCCCAAGCAGATCACCGCAGCCTTCATCGTCGGAGGGATCGCCGGATCAACCGACTTCATCGACGGCAAGCTGGCGCGACGGCTGGGCCAGGTCTCAAAGCTGGGCACCGCCATGGACCCGTTCGTCGACCGGCTGCTGGTCGCCGCGGCGGCCGTTATTCTGATCGTCCTGGACTTTGCGCCCTTGTGGGCCGTTATCGTGGTGCTTGCCCGCGACGCCTTGGTTCTGGCGGCCGTTCCTTTCCTCACTGTGAAAGGCGCGGAACGGCCGGCCGTGTCGTGGTGGGGGAAGTCGGCGACCATGGGTGTGATGTGGGCCTTCGGCCTATGGATCGGCAGCCACATGACGTCCCCGCCCCAGGAATGGATGCGCGTTCTGGCTTGGATCTTCTACGTGCCCGGTGTTGCCTTCTCCTACATTGCCGCCGCCGGGTATGCCATGGCGGCGCGCCGGTCAATCCGCACGGCCGGCACCGATGAGACCGCCCAATGAACCAACCGGCATCGCCAGCAAGCCGTCCCGGCCGGCGGCTGCACGCGGGTTTTGGTGTTGTGGCATTTGCGCTGGCGTTCTTGCTGACCACCGCGTATGCGCAGCAGACGGGAAAGTCCAAGGCCTCCGAAGACCGTCGCAGGCGCCTGGCCGCGCTGGTCGTGGACCGGCAGGGGCACGCGTCCGCGATCGAGCGAGAACTGGCCGTCCTTCGCGATCGCGCGCAGGCGCTGGGCGCCGGGACCGGCCCCGCCGTCGCTCTTCGAAACGAGATTGATCGCTTGTCGGCCCTTGCCGGCACGACCGCGCTGTCCGGACCCGGCCTGAGCGTGGTGCTTGCCGACAGCCCGCTGGCGGATCAGGAAGGCTCGCCGGACTTTCTGATCCAGGACGTGGACCTGCAACTGATCGTCAACGAGCTTTGGAATGCCGGAGCCGAGGCGATCGCAGTCAACGGGCAGCGCATCGTTTCGACAACGGCGGTGCGCTCGGCCGGAAGGGCGATCCTTATCAACTACAAGGTCCTGACGTCGCCGTACCGCGTCGATGCGATTGGCGACGGACGTGGCATGCGAACCCGTTTCGAGCGATCACGCACGGCCGACCGCTTCCGCACGTGGGCGCAGGTCTACCGGCTTTCCATGAAAATCGACCTGCGCAAGCGGCTCACCATCCCGGCGTACGCCGGCCGGCTTCGCCTGGAGCAGGCGGCGCCGGTGCGGTCCGCCACCTAACAGGAGGAGACAAATGTTGCTGGTGCTGTTCTCCCTGGCCGCCGGCGTCGGCTTGGGACTGGTCCTGCAGCCGACGGTCCCCGGCTTCGTCGCGCCCTATCTGCCGATGGCCGTCATGGCCGCGCTGGACAGCGTCTTCGGCGGGCTTCGGGCGCGCTTGGAAGGGGTCTTCTCGGAGCGAATCTTCGTGGTGTCGTTCCTGACCAACTCCGTGCTGGCCGGCGTGCTGGTTGGAGTCGGCGAGCGACTGGGCGTGGACGACCTGTCGATCGCCGTTGTCGTCGTTTTCGGTGTGCGGATCTTCGGCAATCTGGCCGCGATCCGCCG
>JBKKBA010000325.1:0-4684 GCA_046714275.1 Actinomycetota bacterium | reverse complement strand
GCCGGCTCGCTGCACGATGCGGCGAACTCGTTAAACGTGATGCTGGCATCGGGTCCTCCCGCGTTGGCCAGCGTGATCGCGCCATCGGGATCCACCACAGGCTTGTCACCGCCGACCGGCGCGACCTTCATGCCCGGCGCGACGCCCAACACCTGGATGCCGGAAAGGATCGCGGTCTTGCCTCCACCGAACGTCTCGTTCACGGTGATCCTGGCGTAGCGCACCTTCATGCCGCCGGCGGACTTCGTCGGTCGCACCCATTGCAGGGCGCTCGGGCGGGGCTTGTAGCGTTTCACGCCCCCGGCCAGCACGGTCTTCCACGCTCGGCCGTCGGCGGAGAGTTGCACGGTATAGCGCGTTGCGTTCGTTCCCGTTCCGCCGCTTGCCGGCTTGGCCGACACGGCAACCGCTTGCACGGTGGCCGGCGCGGAACCCGCAAGGCGGATCGTGACGGGCTTGCCGACCGTCACGGGCTGGCCGGTGAACTCGTGATCGTCGATCAGGGCAACGCCGGGATCGCCGGCGGCAAGCCCCCCGGTGACGGCGGCTCCCCACCCGACGCTCGCCAGGTTGCGCTGCAGCGTGATGTCTTTGATCGTCGTGGCGCCGGAACGAATCGTGACCGCGCCGATCTTCTGGATGCCGTAGCCGGCTGCCGCAATGCTGATCGGATACGTCCCGGCGGCCATCGGGACCCGGAACGCACCGCTGCGTGACGACATCGTCACCGGTGTCGGCTTGCCTTCGCCCAGCCCGATCAGCACCTTGGCGATGATCGGCTTTCCTTCCGCGTCCTGGATCGAGCCGACCAGCGTGCCGTTGCCGGCCACCGCGTCGAATCCGGGACGCGGGTTGACGTCGGACGCGTCCCGGCTGCGGGCGCTGCGGCCCATGCCGCGCTTGGCGAACACGCTCCAGATCATCGACGCATCGGCGTTGCGATATCTGACTTTGTCGGCGACTAGGATCGCGTCGCGAGCATCCAGGAAGTCCGGCGTGCGCGGCTGCGTAGCCATGCCGTCAAAGACCAAATGCGTCACGCGGTCCAGGCCGGCGCGCTTTCCGTACTTCTTCACGAATGCGTCGCGCAGATCCCACAGCGTTCCCGACCAGATCTCGCCGTCGTCGTGCACCTCGGGACCGAAGCGTCCGAAGCCCATGTCGCCGTACGTGAGCGGGTTCTGATCCAGACGGAAGTGACGAATGCCGGTCACCTGGTTTCCGGTGATGTAGATACCGTCGGCCGTGCGGTCTTCGATGTTCTGCGAATCCAGGATGATGTGCGCGACCCAGTCGCTCCACGCCTCGCCCATCGAGCCCGACTGGTGCGCGTTCAGACCGTCGGCTTCGTCACCACCGCCGGTCATCCGGTTCGAGATGCCGTGCGTGTACTCGTGATAGGCGGTGGACGCGTCCTGGTCGCCGTCCACGCAGGGTGCCTGGAACGTCGGCACCGGACGCCACAGGAACATGCCCGAGAACGGCGGGATGTAGTTAACGGCGAACGTCGGGTTGGACGGGTCGGCGAACTGCGTCGGCTCGCCGCCGTCGGCCGGCGTGAACATGAACGCGTTGTCCAGTTGCCCGTTCAGAATCCCGGCTTGCGCCATGAAACGGATGGCGTCTTGCTCGCGTCCCCGCGGCTTGTCGAAGTTATCGGTCTGCATGTTGCCGAACGCCTCGGTGAAGCCGTAGCGATACGAGAAGTCATGGATGACATTGCCGAAGTAGAAGATGTTGGTCACCGACGCTTCGCGATCCTCGATATAGGAGGGGTTCTCCGCAATCTCGCCGGTGTCTTCCGTGCCGAGCGGCGTGCACGCCTTGGACCACTCGTTGGTGAACGGGAAGTCGAAGTTGCGGTCGGGTGCGACCGGCATCGTGTCGGGCACGGGGTTGAACTGAGAGAGCGCCAGCGCGGGAGCCTGACCGTTTGCGGCCAGCTTCGGCCAGGTCCAATCGGTGAACGCCAGCACGTTGTTGCCGGCCGTCGTCGGCGCCTGGCCGACCCAGCCCTGCGGCGAGGCCGCCGGGTCGCCTTCGAACGACACGCTTTCGTAGCGGCCGCCCTTCGGCGCGCCCGGATGGTTACGGAACACGGTCCCCTTGTCGCCCTCTTCGTGTTGAACCTGGTTATGGCGCATCAGCACGACGCCGGTCGTGGCGTCCACGGCCGTCGAGAGCATCTCTTCGGCAGCCTTGGCGAAGAACACTCGCCACGCCAGACGCGGTCCGGCGGCCGTTGGAAAGGCAACCAGCCGGACGTTGTGCGGCGCATAGCCCCCGCCGGCGGCGAAGATGGCAAGGCGATCGCCGGTGACGCGCTGTCCCAGCGACTGAATGCGAAGCGAGGTCACGCCCTCGCGCCCGGCCACCGCCTGCAGAGCGGCCGCGGCGGAGAGACGCGGCGTCGCGTCCAACGTCCCGGTGGGTCCCGTGTCGGCCCAGACCGACGCAATGCGCCCGTCGCGAGCCAGGTTGACGCCGATCGTGCCGCCGCCGAACGTCGGGATTTGCCCGTAGAAGATGCGGAAGACCAGGGCGTGGGCGCCGCCGTCGGGCAGCGCGCCGTTGCGCGTCGTGCGAAGCGTTCGCGCTGCGTCCAGGCTAAGCCCGAACAGATCGCGGTGCGCGGTGATCCATTCGCGCGCGATCCGCTCCGCGACCGCGGATCCGACGATGCCGGCGGCCGGCTTGGTCAACATGCCGCCGTCGGAGAAGACATGCTTGGCCGTCCCCAGCCGCGCGTTCCAGGTGATGCGCAGATCTTTGATCTGCTTCGCCAGCGCCGAAGCGGCGCGCAGCGGTGCGGCAGCGGGGCCGCGAAGGTGTTCGGCGCGCACGTCGCCGTCGCCGACCGCACTCGGCGCCAGCCCGTCCAGGGCGATCTCTTGCTCCTTGGCGACCCTCGGCTGGGCTGCTGAGGGCAGCAACGTCAGGACCAGCGCAACGGCGACCACGGCAGGCATGAAGCGACGCATTTCTTTCCCCTTCCGACCCCTCGAGGACCGTTCACCCCACATTCGCCACGGACGAACGGACGGTTCTGTACGGAACGTCACAATACCCCTGAGCGATTCGGCGCGGACATGCATCGGCCCGCAACATCGCTCGATTGGAAAACGAACGCCACGTGGCCGAGGGCTCGCGCGAAGGGAGGCGACAATCCGGCAAACCCTGCGGGGACCGGCCGTCCCCGCCGCGCCCGCAGCGCCCGCCGCGCCCGCGGCGATCCGCCTGCGTCCTGGGCGGCATCCTTCGCACAGCCCCCCAGGGCAAGAAGTCTTGATCGAAGAGGAGTGCATAACCGGGGGCAGGGAGGAAGCCGGGAGGATTTGTCCAGTTCCGATTTTACCCTTTCCCCGGCAGGATTTTTTCGCCCCTTCCCCTTTTGCCGGTCGTTTTGAACACGCTGAGAGGCCACAGGCAAGCTCACGAACACACGCCGTGGAAGAAAAAGGAGGAGTCCCGAAGGGGTCCCGAAACGAGGCAGGGAAATTTGAAGGACTTTTAGGAGCGGTCGATGCGCTCGCGGTGGGCGTCGATTGCGTCCTGAAGGTTCTTCTGAATGAGGGTCAAAGACAGGTCGCCGCGCGTGCGCTCCATGATCGACCGGGCGACGTCGGTCGTGCGGCGCAGGCCCCCGGTCAGCGCGTCGGGATAATCCATCGACACCAGCACGAAGTAGATGTCATCCATGGCTTCCAGCAGTTGCTCGCCGCGGGCCAGGTCGCCTTTTCGCATGGTGTCCAAGGCATGACGGCGAAGCTCCCCGATTGCCTCGGCCAGGCCGTTGAGGTACGCGGCATCGCCGACACGAAGCTCCTCTGGGCCGGGAAGCTCTGTTCCAAGGATCAAGGCGTTGGTTGCTCGCGCTTCGGCGTACTCTTTTTCGGCGTCATGCAGGAAGCCGGCGTGATAGACGTCGGGGAAGGGGCGCATCGCTTCCTGCGCCGTGTCCAGCGCGGCGCGAGCCTGCCCCATCAGCTCTTGGGCCAGATCCCAGTCCGCCCGGTGCGTGGCGCGGATCGAGTTGGCGCAATACCGGATCGCCTGCCGTGAGTTGGGCAGACCCTTTTCACGAGCAGCCGACTTGGCGTCAAGTCTCTTGCGGATCTGCTCGGCAACCGGTCCAAGGTCCATAAGACCTGGGATCCTATCCGGTGCTGGTCATCATGCGCGCATCGGCCGTGAGGTCGGCGACCTCTGCCGGCTCAGCGTGCGGGAGCGGAGGCTGGGAGGCGGCGATCACAGCGGGCGTGGCCGCCGCCGTCGCCCCCGCAACTGACGGGGCACGAGTCGCGACCGGCTGCGAATGGATGATCGCGGCGTCTTCGTCGCGCTTCCAGCGGAGCAAGCGCCAGACATAAGCGACCAGGACTCCATCCACAGCCAGGCTCAGGATCCAAATCCACCGAAGCGCGGGGAAAAAGCCTGCGACCAGCGTGAATGCGGATAGAGCCAGAAGACGGCTGAACGTTTGGCGCCGGCGCTGGATGACGCGCGTGCGGCGTCGGACGGGCCCGGTCACCTCGCGAGGCACCATGACCCAACGCCCCGACGCATGCGGCGCGCGGCGCGCGGAGTGGGTTCTTCCACCAAGAATTCCCATAGCTTGCTCGAAGCTACGTACACCGTCGATGGGCGACGACGCCACGCGAGAGCGCAGAAGAGAGGGTAGGAG
>JBKKBA010000324.1:0-2970 GCA_046714275.1 Actinomycetota bacterium | reverse complement strand
GTCGGCGACGCGACCCGGCTGCCGCTTCGCGACGACTGCGTCGTGCAAGCCTGCTCGGTCTGGCTGCTGCATTTGACGGACGCCGAAGCGGTGCTCCGCGAAGCCGGCCGCGTGTTGCGCCCCGGCGGACGCTACGTCGTGGTCTCGTCCGGAGCGCTGGACTGGGTCGACGATATCGGGGCGATCACCCGTCCGCTATGGAAGGTGCTTCCGGGATCGTGGGGGGATCCTGCCCGGGACGGTTTGGAAGCACTCCAACGCTTGGGTCCGCAGGCGGGGTTGGATGTTGCCGGCACCGGCGTCATCGTCAATGAGTTCGACGAGGCTCCGGCAGAGACCGCGATGCGGCTGGAGCAGCGGCACTATTCGCGGCTGTTCGACTTGGGCGCTGCGGAGTTCGAGCGAGTGGTGCGGCCGGCGATCGACGCGCTGCGCGCACTGGACGAACCCGATCGTCCGCGCCGGCGCGAGAGCCGGCATCAGCTCACCGTGCTACGGCGAGAGTGACGGACTCTCGCTGGGCTCCGGCGAGGGGGACGAACTCTCGCTCGGCTCAGACGACGAGGATGGGCTGGGCGACGTGGAGTGAGAGCCCGACGGCGAGGGGGTCGGCGACGAGCGACGGCGACGTGGCCGGTGCAACGGCGGGGGAATCTCTTCCTCGGCTGCATCCTCTTCGGCAAAGGAGGGGTCGTCGATCAGCGCGTTGTCGGCGACATCGCGCATCATGCGCAGCGCGCGCTGCGTGGCGCGAACGACGCTGGCTCCGTCTTCCGTGGTCCCGATCCGCGCGTCGATGACGACGTTCCGAACGTCTTGCGTCTGGATTCGCGTGGCCAGCATCCCCAGGTCGAGCGCTTCGGCGACCGACAGGTCGGTCTGCACGTACTTGAAGAAGATGCGCAGATACTTCAGAAAGACGCCGGGATCCTTGAAGGTCTCGGCGCGCGCGCGGCGCAGGGCTCCCAGCAGGATCAGCCCCTGATTCTCCGATCGAGAGAAGTCGCCATTCGGGGCGTCGTAGCGATTGCGGGAGAACGCCAGCGACTGATAGCCGCCCAGCACTTGCTGACCCTTCTTGAAATCCGCATTCGAGATCGGATCATCGACGTCGTAGGGGACGTCTACGACGACGCCTCCCAGCTCGTTGATCATGTCCTCGAAGCCCTCGAAGGACGTCAGGATCGAGTAATCGAATGTGATGCCGGACA
Organism: Actinomycetota bacterium; assembly: GCA_046714275.1. GTDB lineage: Bacteria > Actinomycetota > AC-67 > AC-67 > AC-67 > JBKKBA01. The sequence continues at coordinate 1,759 of JBKKBA010000324.1, read as the reverse complement.
GATCCTCGACGACCTTGACCATCAGCTCGGGGCCGCCGGCCGCAAGGGCTCCATTGATCTTGCCGCGGTAGCCCCCGCCTGAGACCAGCGTGTCGCGGGGGATGCCGATGATCGTGCCGGCCTTGCGCTCGGGGTTGATCGCGATGATGTGGATCGAGTCGGCGCGACCGCGGTCCGCGGGCCCTTCGCGGTCGTAGCGTGGTGATCCGGCGTCCGATCCCAAGGCCAGAATGAACACCGGCCTGCCCGGCTCGGTGCGATAGAAGCCGTGACTGACGCGGGTGATCAGCACCGGCTTGGCCTTGCCGGCGGCCGGCGCGACGCCCAGCGTGCTCCACAGCAGCATCGACGCCGTCCACAGGGCGGCCATGAGCAGGACCAAGCGGCGGCCGCGACTCATGAGATTCCCTCCTGCCCTAGGACAGGAGGGATCAGCGGAACTTGCGTCTGGTCGGCCCGTGCCTGGTACGAGAAGATCTTCCAGTCGGAGCCCTCCAGGCGCAGGTAGTAGACGCCTCTCTGAACGATCCGCAGCGGTGGCCCCTTCTTCTTCAGCTTTGCCGCGGCCTGGAAGACGACATCGGCGACGGCAAACTCCGGCAGGTCGTCGGGACCGACGTACAGCGTGATCTTGATCGAGGCATCGACCGGCTTGACGTGGAACACCTCTTTGCGAGCCTTGCCGATCGTCAGGGCGTCCAGCTCGCTGCGCGCCTGAGCCTTGGCCCCGTCGGAGAACCGCTCCACGACCCTTGGGAAGGAGGGATCGTCCCACGCGCCGGCATCCAGGAAGGCCTGCCCGTACCAGGTCGTGAAGATGCCGATGATGTCGCGGGCAGGGGCACCGGCATCCGGACGTGCCTCGCCGTCCGCCGCGACCACCTCGACGGTGTCCCTGAAGGAAAGCTGGGCGACGGGCAGCGACCGCGCCTCAGGAAGCCGGCCGGTGCATGCGGCCGTGACCGCGGACAGCAGCAGCGCGGCAAAAAAGGGTGCGCGCCAGCCCGGAGCGCGGGAAAAGGGGTGCATATCTGGGGCGAATCGTACTCACCGCGAGGGGGTCGATCAAGCACGGGAAACTCCCAAAACGGGGGGAGAATCGGCATCCGCTGCCGCTTTGCCCTGACCGAAGGCGCACGGTAGCCTTGTCGCGCTTCAGACAACCCGCCGAAAGGCCCCCAATACCCACTCGATTCGGGAGGTTCCATGCTAACGCTCTTGGCGCAGGAAGGCGGCTCGATCAACGTCACCTTCCGGCCGCTGGAGAACAACATGCTCTGGCTTATCCTGGGCATCTCGTTCCTGGCTCTGGCCGTCGCTTACTACTTGGTCAAGCAGGTTCTGGCGTTCCCAGAAGGAACGCCGAAGATGATCGAGATCGCTCGCGCCATTCAAGAGGGATCGCGCGCATACCTCAGCCGTCAGTTCAAGACGCTCGGCATCTTCGTCGGACTGCTGACGGTCTTCCTGTTCTTCGTGCTTCCGGTGCCGATCAATTGCCTGGAAACGCTTAGCGAGAACTGTGCGGATCACTCGGCGATGGTTCTTCGGTTTGGGCGCTCCATCGCATTCATCCTGGGCGCCGGGTTCAGCGCGCTGACCGGCTTCGCCGGCATGTCGCTGGCCGTGCGCGGCAACGTTCGCGTCGCCAACGCCGCGCGCGAAAGCGGCCTGAAGCAGGCGCTGACGATCGCGTTCCGCACCGGCGGCGTCGCCGGCATGTTCACGGTCGGGCTGGGCCTTCTGGGCGCGACCGTCG
>JBKKBA010000323.1:0-2822 GCA_046714275.1 Actinomycetota bacterium | reverse complement strand
ACGCACGGCAGCCCCGCCGATTTGCTGTAGGCAGCCCACGCGGCGCCGGCGTTGCCCGCCGTCGGCAGCACGATGCTGCGCGCCGCCAGTTTGCGCGCCATGGCAACGCCGACGGCCGCGCCGCGCGCTTTGAACGTCCCCGTCGGCAACTCGCCGTCGTCTTTGTAGAACGCGCCGTCCAAAAGCTCCATCAACTCCGACGCGTTGTCACCGGGCAGCGACATCGGCCGGCACGGCGGCAGCAGCGCCGACCACGACCACAGCGCTCCGCCCGGCACGGCAACATCGGTGGGCGCGTCGTAGCGAGCCAGAAGCAACCCGCCGCAGTCGCAGATACCGTCAAGCCGCGCCGGATGCGTGCGCGCGCACGCCGTGCACTCCAGATGCCGGAACAGCGACGCCGTCACGTAGAGACCTTCTTCACATACTCCGTGGCGATCCAGCCGTCGATCTTCTTGTAGGGATCTTCATCATGCAACCACGAGAACCCGTCCAGATCACGGATCTGTCCGTCGCTGCGCAACGTTGTTCCCGGCTTCACGCAGTTGAGGATCTCCTGGTTGGTACCCGGCTCGACGCGAATCCGCGCACACGCGACCTCACCCACGACTTCATAAACACCCGCGTCCACCGCAACCGGCGGCGGAATCGATGCCGACGCCGATGGCGACGGCGCGCCCAAGCCGGCGCCCGCCGACACCGACGGCCGAGGGCGGGCCGGACCGGAGTCGCCGATTCGGGTGAAGATCAGCCAGGGCACGGCGATCACAAATGCAGCCGCCAGCAGGAACGCTCCCAGCCGCATCATGTTGATATCGCGCTCGCGGCGCTGCGGCTTGGCGTTCTGGGACAGGCGCCGCAGGCCCGACAGGTCCGGCCCGGTCGTGGATCCGATCGATGCCGAGCCTCGAACGGCGCCGACATTCCGCGGTTCTGGGGCGCCCGACGCCCGCCGGCGCTCGGCAACCTCCGACGCCGCTCCGCCGTCTCCGGCCTCAAGCCACCTAGGCCTGCGCGGCTTCTCGCCTTCCCCGTCCCTCATTCCCCGCCGATCCCTAGCCGTGCGTCCAAGCCGCCATCGTCGCACACCCCGCCGGGGATCGGAATGGGAACCCGATCGCGACCCGAATAGCCCCTATCCCCGCTTGTCCCGTTCGGGCGCTATTGACGGAAGCACCCCTGATAACGGAAAATAGGGCAAACACCAGCAAATCCGGCAGCCACGGCAGCCATGTCGGAAGGCGGCCGAACACGGCGGACCGGGTTAACCAGACAGACGAGGATTTCCAGATGAGTCGAGCAAATCGAACGAGCCAAACGCCGGGCCGCACGCCGAGCCGCAGCGCGCCGGGCCAAACGCCGGGCCGCACGCCGAGCCGCAGCGCGGGCCGTACCCGCATCCTCCCCGTCCTGGCAGCGCTCATGGCGATGCTTGCGATCCCCGCCTCCCCGCCGGCCCAAGCCGCAACGCCTGCCTCCCTGCTGGAGATGGTCAAGCAGGAAGCCGAGTTCATCATGTCGATGCGGACCGGCGACGGCATCATCGCGACGATCCCCAGCAAGCTGAAGGTCGTCCCCTATCACGCCAACTTCGCCACGATGGGCCTGGCACGCGCCTACACACTGCTGCGCGACACGCGCTACTCCACGGCCGCGTGGCGCTGGCTGGAGTGGTACCGCGACCATCAGCTCCCGGACGGCACGATGTCGGACTGGATCTACACCTCGTCGTGGGTTCCCGCGGGACTGCCCGACTCGACCGATGCCTATGCCGGCACGTTCCTGACGGCCGCGCTGGCGGTGTTCGAAGCGACCGGCGACGTGCAGCGTCTGGCGGGACTGAAGCCGGCGCTGGTGAAGGCGATCGGCGCAATCGAACTGACCGAGGACATCGACGGTTTGCATTTCGCTCGCCCCGGCTGGCCGTTCAAGTATTCGATGGACGAAGCCGAGGCGTATTCGGGCTTCCGCGACGCGCAGCAGCTTGGGCAGATCTTCCGCGACGAAGCCATGCAAGCGCGAGCCAAGCAGAACGCCGACCGGTTGCTTGGGGGCTCGGTAAACCTGGTAGACCCGACGACCGGCCTGTACCTGTGGGCCGTCGGCCCCGCGCCGGTCACCGAGCGTGTGGTTGCGCCGATCAGTTGGATCTACCCCGGCGCCAGCGCGCAGGTGTGGGCGATCGCCGATCGCTTGGTCACCGGCGCCTCGGCCCGGACATTGATGGAGCGCGTCGAACAGGCGCAGCCGCTGTGGGATAACCCGACGGCGACAACACAATGGTATGACGGTCACCCGACCTGCGCCGGAGTGAGCCCGTGCGTCCTGCCCGTCGCCTACTGGCCGCGCTTCGCGCTGGCCTGGCTGGAACTGGGCGATGAAGATCGAGCCATGGAAGCGGCCATCCGCATCCGCAACGGCGCCATCTACAACAACCGGACGTTCCCGTTCACCGTCGGCGACGCGGCCCAGATCATCATGGTGCTGGGCGATCCGCGCGTCATGGCCGCAAGCCTAAGCCCCCTAGACATCCCGACGGTTCCCGTCTAGCGCAGCCACCACCCGCCCGCGCAGCCACCACCCCCGCGCACGGCCCCCTGCTAGCCTTCCCGGCACACGTCGCGCGCGGGGAGGATCACCATGACATTGCAACTGGGGCTGGAGCTTCCGTACAACGAGATGCAAGATCGCGATGGCCTGATCAACCTGTCGCGCGCGGCGGAGGCGAACGGCTTCGACTCGATCTGGGCGTCCGAGCTGTACTCCTACGACTGCTTCACCACGCTCACCCACCTGGCGTGTCACACCGACCAGATCAAGGT
>JBKKBA010000322.1:0-3263 GCA_046714275.1 Actinomycetota bacterium | reverse complement strand
GTGCGGGTGTTCGCGGGTGGGGGTGTTCGCGTGTCCGCGTGTTCGCGGGTTCGCGTGTTGGCGTGAACCAGCCGATGCTAGGGGTGAACTCGTGAGGGCGCCGCGACGGCGCCCTCACGGACTCGCCCCCCCTACAGGATCAAAAACAGCAGCGAAACGCTGGAAGAGTTGCCGACGCGGTCGTAGGCCTTCGCCGTGACCCGATAGAAACCGGGCAGGACCGGCGGTACGTCCGACCACTCGACCGATGCGGCCGGACAGGCGCCGCAGACGATCGCTCGCGTTGTCTTGTCGCCGGTGAACACGTTCGTGTACGTGACCTCGATCCGATCCACCAAGCTGTCGGCAGGACCCGAATCGGTGACGTAGCCTCGCAGCGGGTCGCCGATCAGCCGGCCGAACAGAAGGTAGCCGGACGGCTTTTTGATCTTGACGACCGGCGGCGTGGCATCCACGCGGAACGTGTGCGGAGCTCCGACGGGACCCAGCACGTCGCCGGTGACGGAGCGGGCGCGAATCGTGTGAAGGCCGGTGGGCATCGTCACGACCATCGTCCACGCGCCGTCCACGACCGGCGACCGGCCGATTTCGAAGAAGCCTTCGTAGACGCGCACCTGCGTGCTGGCTACGTCGGCGCTGCCGGTGATCGTGAACGTGCCGGGGTTCACCGATCCGGCCGCCGGCGACAAGATCTCCAGCGGGTCGTCCACGATAAAGGTGACCTCGGCCGACGCCGGGCCGGCGTTGCCGGCGCGATCAGTGGCAACGGCGCGGATCGTGTGCTCGCCGTCGGACAGGACCGCGATGGCGGCCCAGTTGCCGGCAGCGTCCACGCCCGCGGCCCCGACGCGCAGGGACGCTTCGAAGATCGCGATGGCGGCGCCGGGCTCGCCCGTTCCCGAAACTGGAACGCTGATCGTGCCGATCACGTCATCGGTGACCGGGGAAATGATCACCGGTGCCGCCGGCGCGGTGAAGTCCACAGTGAACGTGCGCACCGGCGTTGGCGCCGACGTGAAGCCGTCCTTGACCGCGGTGGCCGTCACCATGTGCTCGCCCTCGGGCAGCGATGCACCGACGCTCCACGACCCGTCGGGTCCGGCCAGAACGGCCGCGCCGACCAGGCTACCGCCCTCATCCAAGGTCAATGTGGCTCCCGGCTCGGATGTGCCGGTGAACGTCACCGTCGCTTGGTTTGTGGCGCCGTTCTGGACGGGGGCCGCGATGACCGGCCGGGCCGTCGTGACGTCAAAGCTTCGGGGTGCCGACAGCGCGCTGGTGTTTCCGGCGATGTCGGTGGCGGTCGCGTGTGCGATGTGGGAGCCCTTCGAAACCGTCGCGGTCAACGACCACGAGCCGGAAGGCCCGGCGGCCGTCGTCCCCAACGGCAGCGCGTCCAGCGATACGTCCACTCGGGCACCGACCTCGGCCGACCCCGAGAACGTCACCGTCGTCCCGCCGATCAGAACACCCTCAGACGGCTGTGCGATCAGGGGAATTGCCGGCGGCGTGGTGTCGATCGTGAATGAGCGCGTATTCGACTCCGGCGAGGCTCCGCCGGCATCGACCGTCTTCGCGAACACCGTGTGCGCGCCGTCGGAGACCGGCACCGAGGCCGTCCAGTTGCCGGCGGCGTCGGCCGTCGCCGGTGCGCCGATAGCCTCCGACCCTTCGAAGATCTGAACAGACGCGCCGGCGTCCGCGCCGGTTCCGGAAACGGCGACCGGGTTCGTGTTCAGCAGCGACCCGTTCGGCGGCCCGGTGACGACCACCGGCGGCAGAACCATCGTGAAGTTGAACGAACGAACCACATCGGGACGTCCGCTCTTGCACTTGCCGTAGGCCGGATCGTTGGCGGGGCAGGTGCTGAACACTCCCTGGAAGGTCTTGACTCCGCTGACGGCCGGCGCGCGCGAGAAGTCGATGCCGCCGGCATGCCAGTTGCCGACCGAGCGGGCCGCCCACACCGAATCCAGTTCGATCAAGCTGACGTTCAGGGTTTGGAACGTGCTGCTCTTCACCAGACCCGACAGGTCGATCAGGGTCTGCCAGTAAGTGCCCGATCCGTCCGTCACGCGAGCCACCGGAAACTCCCCAACGATCTCGGTGACGTCCTCAATGTCGTCTTTCGTGTCCGACGGGTTCGTGTCCGGAAGTGAGATAACGCGGGAGTCGTTGGAGATGAACAGGGCGCAAAGCTTCGCCGTCTGCGCAACCGCGTCGTAGGAGATGAACGCGATCTGTCCGTTCCACGTCGCCGGCAGCCCCGGGCGAGTCACGCCGTCAATGTGAACCGCCAGGAACGACGTCGCGATCTTCTCGGCGCGAACGAACTTGGCGTCGGTGCGCTTGGAGTAATCAACGTTCGTGCCGGTGCCGGTCCCGTTCGGCGAGTTATTCAGGTTGTCGATGGCCGCCTTGCAGTTGGTGGTGGGAAGGCCCGCCGTGGTCTGGGCCTGCCGGGTCGCCACCGGAAACTGGACCGTCTTGGTGAAAGCGAACTGCCAGTCGCCGGGGGAACGCAAGCGCACGACGGCCGGCGGATCCTCGTGGTCCTGCTGAGTGATCCTCAGGCGGAACCCCGTGGGGCGGTTGACCAGCGACTGCGTGATGGTCGCCGTCATCTGGGGGTTAAACGACCCCGTGGACGCGTTGCTATCGAAATGGTCGGCAAGCGCCGACCCGGCGCCCAGGCCGACCACGGAAAGGATGGACAGAAGGACGACGCGTGCGCGCATAACAGACTCCCCGGCTAAGAAAACCCTGGATTATCGCATTCGCCGCGGATAGCCCTGGTTCCTTCTTTTTACCGGTTTGCCCCAAATCAGGCTTCAGCAACCGAATCGGGGCGGGGGTCTGTCTTGCCGGCTCCTCCACTGTTCATGCCAGAGGTACAAGAAGCGGACCCCCGGCACAATCGCGCCGGGGGTCCAATAGGAGCGGTGATCGTTAGAGGACCGTGAGCTTGATGCTCGCGGTAACCGAGTCGCGCACCTTGGAAATTGCAGCATTCGGCTGGCTCGCGGTCGCCTCAAGCGTGTACGCGCCCGGCGGGACCACGAACGGGATCCGGAACGACCAGGTGCAGGCCGACGCGCCGGCGTTGCACTTCAGCGAGGCCGCGCCGGTGAAGATCTCGACGCCGGTGGGGGAGATCATCTGGATGATGACACCGATGCCCTCCGCGGTGTCGAAGCCGGCTGTTCCCGTCACCGTGTAAACGACCGCGTCCGGGTACTGCGGGTCGTCGACCGGACCGACGG
>JBKKBA010000321.1:0-2621 GCA_046714275.1 Actinomycetota bacterium | reverse complement strand
GTGTACCGGTACTTCATGCCGTGCGGGCGCTGCCCGTCGTGCTTGCGCGGATTTACCAGCGCGTGCGGCGCGAACCTGATCTTCCAGCTGCGGTCGTGCACGCAGACGCCGCATTTTGTCGGCGGCTTCGGCGACTACTACGTGTTGCCCGCCGGCCAAGCCGTGTTCAAGGTTCCCGACGACCTTCCCGACGATCTGGTCGCCGGCGTGAACTGCGCGGTGGCCGAGGTGATGGAAGGGCTTACTCGCGGCGGAGTCGGTGTCGGCGACTGCGTGGTCGTGCAGGGTGCCGGCGTCTTAGGGCTCTACGCGACGGCGCTGGCCCGGTTCATGGGCGCCGAGCGCGTGATCGTGATCGACGGGGTGCCCGAGCGGCTTTCTTTGGCTCGTGAATTTGGAGCCGATGAGACGATCGATATTGCCGAGTACGCGGATGCCGGCGCCAGAGGCAGCCGCGTACGCGCGCTGAACGGCGGGAACGGGGCCGACGTGGCCGTGGAGGTCGCCGGCTTTCCCGATGCCTTCGCCGAGGGAGTCGCCCTGCTGGGTCAGGGGGGCCGGTACGTCGAGATCGGGAACATCTCGATGGGCATGACCACCACGTTTGATCCCGCGCAGGTGACGCTGGGAAACAAGACGATCCTGGGCGTGGCGTTCTACGAGCCGATCGCGCTGGAGCGGAGCTTGCAGTTCCTGGCGGCCACGCGCAACCGCGTCCCCTACGACAAGCTGCTTTCGACGACGTATCCGCTGGAGAAGATCAACGAAGCGTTCGACGACGCGGATGCGCGCCGCGTCGCGCGGGCCAGCATCGTGTCGTAGGCGGTTCCCCCGCCGGCGTGGCCAGCTCAGCGGATGGGTTCGATGCCCATGTCGCGGAGCAGCGCGCGGACTTTCCGGGCGATGTCGTCGCGGATCTGGCGGATGGTGGCCAGCGGCACGCCCGACGGATCGTCCACGGTCCAATCGTCGGCGGTGATCCCCGTTGGAAACTCGGGATCGCCGGCGCAGCCCATCGTGACGACGCGGTCGGCGGAATCCAGCATGTCCTCGGTGAGCAGCTTTGGTCGCGCTTGCGACACGTCGTAGCCGGCTTCGTGCATCGCAGCGATGACCAGAAGGTTGAGGGCGGCTACCGGCTCGACGCCGGCCGACACGGCGCGCGCGGCGCCGCCGGCGTAGACGTTCAGCAAAGCCTCGGCGATCTGCGAGCGGCCGGCGTTGTGCGTGCAGACGAACAGAACGACCGGCCCGGCGGACACGGCCGGCACGGTGCTGCTACTCGACGGGAACCGACAATGGAGTGAGCATCACGATCTCGCAGGTCTTGCGCCACCGGTCGATCGCGCCCTCGCCGTCGCGCAGGTTCAGCCGTCGTCCCATCAGCAGATCCTTGGCTAGGGCGTCCCAGGCAGCGTTCTTCGGCAGGACCTGGACGGCACAGTCCACATCGCCGACGCGGCTTTGCACGTCCTTAGACCGGACGATCAAACGAACCTGCGGCGCTTCGGTCAAGCCCGCCATCTGCTGCTCGCCCGGACCGGTCAGCACGTAGATGCGACCGTTGTCGTAGCCGTACCACACGCCGAAGTTTTTGATGGCGCCGTCGGCTTGCGGGACCTGCAGCCAGCAGAGCGTGGACTTCGACAGCGCCGCATCCACCGGTCCCGGGACGACGACACCGTAAGGTGGGTCTTCCTGGACGACCTGGAATGGGACCTCGAAGACCTTCTGGTCGAACTCGTAGTAGTGCAGTTTGTAGGCGCCGGGACCGGGCAGGTGGGTGTCGCGGATCTCGGTGATGACGTCTTTGGGCCAGGACTCGCCGTCGATCTGGTATGAGCGTTCCCACGGACCCAAGGTCGAGCCATCCGGCGCGGCGATCTCAAAGGCGTCGACGTACATGCCCCCGGGGCCGGCCACCTTGCGCCAGACCACGAAGGGGAACGACCCCGTGCCGTGGGGACCCAGGTAGACGACGTCGCCGGCGTTCGGATCGGTCTGCGCCAGGATCGAATCGGTGACGCGGAAGTCGTGGATCTTCAGCCGTTGCACACGCATCCTCCGGCAGCTCGGCGGTCGGGACGCGCCGATTATAGCCCGGCAACCGGGCCTGTCTGCACGCTGCGCTAGACGCGGGGTTTGCGGCCTTCTAGGACGCCGCGGTCGGAGAGGAACTCCAGCAGGCCGTCCGTGAGTGAGAGTGATCGCAGCTCGTCGATCGGGACCCAGCGCGCGTCGGCGGCGTCGTCGCCGGCCTTGATGTCGTGGGACCTGGCCGTCGCGGTGAAGTCCAGGATGATGTAGTGGAACGCGATCCCACCATCGTCGTCGCGCACCACGGACTCCGCGACGCCGATGAGGGCGTCCCCGTCGACATCGATGCCCGCTTCTTCCCGGACCTCGCGCACCAGCGCCTCGCGAAGGCTTTCGCCCGGCTCGACCCGCCCACCGGGAAGCGTCCACCGGCCGCGCGCCGGCTCGCGATCCCGCTTGCACAGCAGCAGCCGTCCTTTATCTAGGACGATGGCTCCGACGGCGCAAACGGGCGTGCTCACGGCAGGATCCTAGTGATCCGTCGTGGACGAAAACTTGAAGTCGGCGATGCGAAGCGCCGGCGC
>JBKKBA010000320.1:0-3997 GCA_046714275.1 Actinomycetota bacterium | reverse complement strand
AGAGAGCTACGAGTTCGTTCCCGGCGGCGCCGACCAGGCCGGCGGCGATGACAACTGCGACGTGCTTGATCGGCTGGGGGTCAAGCAGGCGGCGGACCGATTCGTAGCCGGCAACCACTGCGGACAGGGCGATCATGAAGACGATGAATACTCCCGCGAGGTCCTCGGCGCGGCCGTACCCGTGGGTGTAGCGACGGGTGGAGGCGCGCCGCCCCAGTACGAACGCGATCCACAGTGGGATAGCAGTCAACGCGTCGGAGAAATTGTGGATGGTGTCGGCGAGCAGCGCGACGGAGCCGGTGAACACCACCACCGTGGCCTGGATCACTGCGGTCACCAGCAGCGCGATCAGGCTGATCTTCAATGCCCGGATTCCCTCGGCGCTGGACTCCAACGCCGCATAGACCGAGTCCGCGGCGTCGTGGCTGTGCGGGCGGAACAGCGAGCCGAGGAAACCTTTCACCCCGCCGGCGGGGTGAGCATGGTCCTCGTGGTCCTCGTGGTCCTCGTGGTCCTCGTGGTCCTCGTGGTCCTCGTCAGCGACCGCGAAGACCGGGTCCGGTCTCGCGGCCATACCGGCATCCGTTGCGACAATGGGATCAGGGTCGGCAGGAGCGTGCGCCTTGTGGCTAGGGCCGTCATGGCTGTGGTCGTGCGGGCGGTCCGGGGTCATCGCGAGGTGCTCCCAGTCGTGCGGGTCGTGGGCGACAGTGCCGTGACGTCGGGGTCGGCACGGTGGTGGCGCGGGACGCCGGAGCTGGCGTGGTCAGCGTGGAAGATGACGTCCTGGACGAGCTGGCGGACGTGCGCGTTGTCGATCCGGTAGAAGACTTGCGTCCCCTGTTGCCTGGTCTGCACCAGCCGGGCCATCCGAAGCTTGGCTAGATGCTGGGACACCCCAGGGGGCGCCTTACCAACCGCTGACGCAAGCTCCCCAACCGACAACTCGGCGTCGAGCAAAGCCCAGAGAAGCCGGACGCGGGTGGGGTCCGCGAGCATCCGGAAGACCTCCACGGCGAGCGCGACATCCTCTTCGTCCAACTCCCGAGAACTATCTCGCTTATCTGCATTCATACGCACATATTGAACGACAGCGATGCTCAGGTCAAGGAGCGGCTCCGCGCCGGTGGCCGCAAGGGTAAAACCGCAGGTCAGCAGCGCGGCGCCTTCGGCTGAAGGCGCATCGTGGTGCGCGAAGATTCGTTGTTGGCCGCGGCTGGGTGCCTGCTCTGGTGCTGCGTGTCATGGCGCGCGAGGATGGGCGTGTTCGTCGCGGTCGGACACCGGACTCCTCTGTAGTGCGCCTGAGCCTGTAGGTCAGCATGGTGGTGGAGGGCTCCACGGGAACCGTGGATTGTTGCCTTCGAGCACGAGCGTCAGACTCCTTGTTCTCCCTGCCCTCCCCGCGACGGACGCCGGTCATGTCCTCACGCTGGGAGGGGTTGGTCGTCGTGGAAGTCGTTCACGTTCGCTGCGCCGGGCTCGATGTGTCCAAGCGGGACGCGAAGGTCTGCGTCCGGGTCGCCGGCCAGAGGGGTGCCAAGACTGAGCAGGTCGTCACGACGTGGGGGTCGATGACTAACGACGTGCTGGCGTTGCGGGAGCATCTGATCGGCGCGCAGGTCACGCTGGTGGTGATGGAGGCAACCGGGGATTACTGGAAGCCGTTCTACTACCTGCTTGAGGACGCCGGGTTCGAGGTGATGCTGGTCAACGCCCGGCACGTCAAGAACCTGCCGGGGCGTAAGACTGACGTGTCGGACGCGGCCTGGCTCGCGCAGCTGGGTGCGCACGGTCTGGTCCGTGGGTCGTTCGTGCCACCCGAACCGATCCGCCAGTTGCGGGACCTGACCCGGACGCGGACCGCGATCACCCGGGAACGCGGCCGGGAGATGCAGCGGTTGGAGAAGCTACTGGAGGACGCCGGGATCAAACTGTCGTCGGTCGCTTCGGAGATCACCGGCGTTTCCGGGCGGGCGATGCTCGAAGCGCTGATCGAGGGCCAAAGCGACCCGGCGGTGCTGGCGGACCTCGCCAAGCGCCGGCTCCGCTCGAAGATCCCAGCCCTGACCGAGGCGCTGACCGGGCGGTTCACCGAACACCACGCGTTCCTGGCCCGGGTGCACCTGGACCTGATCGACCGACACACCCAGGCCATCGACGCGGTCACCGCCCGGATCGAGGTGGTGATCGAACCCTTTCGTGTCTTCCGGGAGCTGATCACCACCACCCCGGGCATCGCCATCGGTGTCGCCGACGTGATCATCGCCGAGACCGGCGCGGACATGAGCCGGTTCCCCACCGCCGGGCACCTCGCGTCCTGGGCCGGGACCTGCCCGGCAGCAACGAGTCCGCCGGGCGCATCAAGTCCACCAAGACCCGACCCGGCAACCCTTACCTCAAAGGGGCACTCGGGGCCGCGGCGATGTCGGCAGCCAGGACCAAAAACACCTACCTCGGGGCGAAGTACCGCCGGATCGCCGGCCGGCGCGGACCGATGAAAGCCATCGTTGCGGTCGAACACGCCATGCTCGTCGCGATCTGGAACATGACCACCACCGGCACCCTCTACGACGACCCAGGACCCGACTTCTACACCCGACTCCACCCCGACAGAGCCAAACGACGAGCCCTCGACCAACTCCACGCCATGGGCTACGACGTCACCCTCAGTCCCCAACAGACCGCTGTGGGTGCGTGAATCTACGCGTCAGAACGCCGTGGTCGGCGGCGCGGCGGTGGCGGAAGAGGGACGGTTGATTCATCTGATGCACTACGCAGACCTTTACTGGCACCGCTGCGTATTGAAGTAGTGCGAGTTCGCTGGAATCCGGCGTCGCCATCCGACGGGGCGAGCTCGTCTGCGCTCTTGGTCCACACGAAGGGCTTCGGATTGTCGTTGTGGTGTGCGATGTAGTCCTCGATGGCGGCGATGAGCTCGGCGACGTTGGCGAAACTGCCTCGCTTGAGCCGCTTGGTGGTCAGGTCCCGGAACCAACGTTCGACCAGGTTCAGCCACGACGAACTGGTCGGGACGAAGTGGAAATGGAAGCGGGGATGTTGGTCTAGCCACGCCGTGACGTTCGGGTGCTTGTGGGTGCCGTAGTTGTCGACGATGAGATGGACCTGAAGGTCCTTGTCGACGCGGCGGTCGATGAGCCGCAAGAACCTCACGAACTCTGTGTTGCGGTGCTTGGGCAGGCACTTGCCCAGGACCACGCCGTTCAACACGTTGAGAGCGGCGAAGAGGGTGGTGGAGCCGTTGCGCTTGTAGTCGTGGGTGAGGGTGCCAGCGCGGCCGGGCTTCATCGGCAGGCGGGGTTGGGTGCGGTTGAGCGCCTGGATCTGGGACTTTTCGTCCACCGACAGCACGACCGCCCCTTCCGGCGGGTTCATGTAGAGGGCCACGACGTCGACGAGTTTGTCCTCGAAGTCGGGGTCGTTGGAGAGCTTGAACGTTTCGACCAGGTGCGGCTTGAGACCACGGGCCGACCAGATCTGCTGCACTTTCGTCTTGGAGATGCCGGCGTGCTTGGCCATCGAGCGAACCGACCAATGCGTGGCGTCCGCGGGCGTCGTTTGCTGTGTGTCGCGCACGACTTGGTCGACCTTGTCTTGGGGGATGGTCGGCTTCCGGCCGCGCCCGGGACGGACCGTCCCGACCCCTTCGACGCCGTCTTCGACGAAGCGGGCTCGCCAGCCCAGCACGGTCGAGCGGGACACGCCGAGACGCTCGGCGATCACCGTGTTGGCGACGCCATCGCCAGCGAAAAGCAATCCCTTCGCCTCGCGGACAGCTCGATGCGGCAGCGACGGCGACGCCGCCATGGTCTCCAACGCCACCCGATCCTCGAGCAACAACGTCAACGGTTCCGCCCCAGGATGAGCCATCCATTCACCATACGCGAACCGCGCGGCTAATTCAGGGACACTACACTAGTTCGTGCGCGCCGCTCTGGAAACCGCCGGCCAGAAGCCCAACTAGGTCCCACTGTGA
>JBKKBA010000319.1:0-5725 GCA_046714275.1 Actinomycetota bacterium | reverse complement strand
AACCCTCGCAGGGCAATCCCGCTGCGCGAAGCGCCGCAACGATGCCCTCAACCGTCCTGTAGGACGCCCCACTCGTTCGCGAGGACTGGACGGTCATGCTGATCAGCACGACCGCCACTAAGACCCCCGCCAGCGCCAGCGGAACCACCTCGCTCCGTCGTGTTGCTGGGACGCGCGCGATGGGGCTGCCGGAGGCAGCGGGTGGCCGGTCCTCCCGTAAGGGCTCCTCCCGTAAGGGCTCCTCCTCGGCCGGCTGAATGGCAGGCTCTGAGGGCATGGGATTCAACGAGCCGCAAAATGGGCAGGACCAGTCGCGGTACGAGGAATATTCGGGATCGACGGCCGAAAGACCGCCACACGCGGGGCAGTCAACCTGGATCGCGACGGCAGTCATGGCTCGCCGCCTAGAATATCGGCGATGGGCCTCGTTTCCTGTTCATTCGCGTTCGCGCAAACAAGGAGGACACATGGCCGACGAAGAGAAGGAACAAATGTGCTGCGACGGTGAGCGCAAGGCCTCGGAGCACCGCGCCGAGTCACCCGACGGAAAGTGCTGCAGCGACGACTAGCCGAAAAGCGTCTTTCCGAGAGCCTCGGGTCCAACCCGGGGCTTTCGCATCAACGCTTCTGTGTGTTCGCTTTTCGTTGTAGGACAACGGCGGAATTCATGACACGCACACCACGGCCGGTCTCTTGGTGCCGGGAGTGGGAATCGAACCCACACGCCCTTTCGGACAACGGCTTTTGAGGCCGCAGCGTCTACCGTTCCGCCACCCCGGCAAGGAAGGCAACAATAGCGAATCCTGGACCGATCGGCAGAGGGAATGCGGAACGAGCGCCGCGTCGCTACAGCCTGAGAATCTGGGCGTTGGACGGACGGCTTTCGTTCCCCGCCAGGTCGATCGATACGGCGCGTACGCGATACAGGCCTGGAGCCAGCGGCGCGTTGTCGGTCCATTCGTATGCGGCGTCCTTCAAGCAGCACACGGCGGCCGGACGCGTGATGGACCGGCCGAAGAGATCCGTGTAGGTCACCGTAACCGAGGCGATGCCGAAATTGTCGCTGGCCGCTCCAAAGGTCACGACGTCTTCGGCCGGCAGCACGATGGTGATCAATGCCTGGCCGGACGGACGGCGGATCGACACGGTTGGCCGGATGCCGTCAACGTTGAGCGTGCGCGGCGCGGCGAACGGGCCGCGATTGAACGACGTATCGATGGCTCGCACGCTCAGCCGCCACGTGCGGGATTCCGGAAGCGACAGTCCGATATCGAACACGCCGTTGGAATCGGCCGTTCCGGATGTGACCGGCTGGCTGCCTTCCCAGATCTCAAGACGGGCTCTTGGCTCGGTCCGGCCGCTTAGGCTGAAGCCGGGTAGCGTTTCCCCGCCGGGGCCGGTGCGGGATTGCGCGACGATCGCGCCTTCCGCCGGCGAATCGATGATCGGAGCCGCGGGCGGGATCCCGTCGGCATCCACGCGGAACCGGCGCACCGGCGATGAGGGACCTGGATTGCCGGCTCCGTCGAACACCGTGGCGACGATCGCATGCTCTCCCGCAGGAAACAGGATCGTGACCTGCCAGTCGCCCGAGGACCCCGCGGTCGTCGTTCGGACCAAGGAGCCCTCGGTCAGCACGACGGTTCCGAACGGCTCGGCGGTCCCGCGCACCGGGACGTTTGCGAAGAGCAGCACGGCGCCCTCAGCCGGCTCGACGATGACCGGCGGCGCCGGTGGCGTGAGATCAACGCGGAACGAACGAGTGGCCGGGGCGCTGCGGAAGCCGTTGCGATCGACCTGCGTGGCGGCGATCGCGTGCGGGCCTTCGGCGAAGATCACCGGCCCGACGCTCCAACGCCCCTGGCCGGAGATCGTTGCCGTGCCCACAAGGGTTGCCCCCTCTGTCACCTCCAGGGTGGCCTGCGGCTCGCCGGTTCCCGTCAGAATCAGGCTGCTCTGCCGCACCGTTGAGCCTTCGGTCGGAATCAGGATTACCGGCGCGGCCGGAACGTCGTTGTCGGTGATCGCGGCGACGAGCCCCGGGACGGGACGCCCTTCGAAGTTCGGATCGGGCGAGAACGCGCGGTGCGTGAGCGCTCCCAAATGGGGCCCCTCCCGCAGACGATCATCGACGGCGACGACGGTCAGCGTCTTGGGGACCGACCAGTCGGCTTGCGTGAACAGCACCGATGGCGGCGACACCGCAAGCTGCGTTCCGCCGGCCGTTGCGATCCGAACGTCGGCGGACGGCCGCGATCCCAGCGCCAAGGTGTAGGTGTCGTTTGCTCCTCCCTCGGCTACCACTGTCGAGCCTCCGGACTCGATCAGCACGACGCTTCCGGGGTCGTCGTCCAGAATCGTGACCAGCAGCGTGCGGACGAAAACGTAGTCGGGATCGCTGCTTTGGGCTTGATGCGTCAAGGCTTGCAGGTGCGTTCCTTCCGGAATCGCGTCCTGCACGGCCGACACCGTGACGGTCTGCGAGATCGCCCATGTTGCCGGTGTGAACGTCAGCGACGCCGGCGTTGCTTGCGCTTGGCCGCCCCCGGTGATCGTGATGCCGACGTCGGCGCGCGGCCGGGCATCCAGCACGACCGTGTATGTATCGGAGGCGCCGCCCTCGACGGGACTGGTCGAGCCTGCCGTTTCGACGAAGCTGATGCCGGGGTCGGCGCATTCGGCGTTGCCGGGGATCAGCGATCCACCGGGAAAGTTGCTGCCGGTCGTGGCGGTGGGGTTGTCAACGGCTACCTGGTTCGGATCGTCCAGCACGCCGTCCAAGGTATTGGCGCACAGGATGCTGGCGGCGACGGACTGTGGCAGAGTGACGCCGCCGGCTCCCTCGACGTCGGCGGCGATCGCCAGCGCGGCGCCCGACGAGAAACGCACGTTGTTACGGCGCGCATCCACCCACGAGGATCCCGCAATCAGCAGTCCGCGGTGGGCGCCGCTTCCCGGCTCTCCGATCGTGTTGTCCACGATCGAGACGCGTGTCGATGCCGCCGGACCGCCGGCTCCGCCGAGCAGAAGGTCCAGGTCGTCGACGACTCCGATCGCGCCCAGATCGGCGGCCTCGGTGCCCGGCTCGACCAGCATCCAAATCCGATTGCCGTCCACCGTGGCGTCGGACGTCTCCGCAATGACGATCCCACCGCCGGGGACCGGGGTGGGCGTGACGCTCATTCTGGCTCGAATGGTGTTCGCGGTAACGCGCGCGTTTGCGACGCGCTGGATCAGAATGCCGGCGCGGCCGCCGGCGCTGGTGGGGGGCGCCGATCCGCCGACATCTTCGGGCCGGCCCAACGAGTTGGACTGCACGGTGACGCCCGAGATCGCACCGGCAACCGCCGCTTGGACCCGCACGGCGTTGATGTCGAACGATCGCAGCTCGTTCGTGGCAAACCAGGCGGCATTTCGCCGTATCGCGATGCCGGATGCGGTTGCGCCGGCCGCTTGACGCACGTCGATCGCGACCATGCTGTGCGCGGCGTCGGGCACGCCCAGCGCGTCGTAGGAGATCCGATTGCCGGCGACGGTCAGGCCCGCCAGCGCCGGCGAGGCAGGATACGTCGCCGACCGCGACCCTGCGACGCCGAAGGCAACGGTCACCGACGCGGGCGTCGCGACCGCCAGGATCGCGCTGTCCATGCCGGCGCCGCCGGCGATGCGGTTGCCGCTGGGATCCGGAGTTTCCGACCCGACGCTGCCGATCGTGACGTTGATGCTTGATGCCACGACGATGGGACGAGCGAGGTTGGAAAACGACAGCCCTCGAATCGTGATGTCGGACGATCCCGGCGGCACGAAGAACGCCGTCTGCGTGCCTGATCCGATCACGGCGGCCGAGCCGGGCGCTCCGTCGGATTCGATGACCAGCTTTTGGGCAGGCGCGTTCGCGCGCAGCACGACGGCGGCAGCATCGATGGAGGTGGTGGTGCCGCCGTGCGGAGCGGCGGCCGCGACATCGCAGGCTCCGCGCAGACGAACCGCATAGCCGGCCGGCGCCGTATCGACCTTGGACTGGATGAGCGCGATGTCGTCGGCAGAGCGCGAGCAGTCGGCGATCAGGAACATGGACTCGAAGTCGAACTCGGTTCCGTCCACCGCTACCCGGTCCAGATGGCCGTCGAAGCCGTTCCAACCCGCCGCGCCGCCGCCGGCGCTCAAGCGCAACCCGGGGACGTCGGTTGCCACGCGCGCCGACGGATACTGCGCCTGATAGTGATCGAGCGTCACCAACGGAGGACCGTAGTTCCCCGCTCGATAGGACCACCAGCCGCCGACGTCCGCGTCCCAACGCTGCCAGACCGATAAGCCCACGCACGTGGGGATCCCGGCGCACTGGTTCGGCACGGCGTCGCCGCGCGCGCCTGCGGTCTGATACACGGGCTCGAACGTCAGCACGTCGTCCTCGGTCAGGCGGAAGCGGCCGTCGGCGTTCAGATCGACCAGGATCTGCACCAGCGTGGCGACTCCGCCGCCGCTGCTGTGGACGTAAGTCGAATACGACAGGTCGTTGAGGTCGGCAATCGCATGTCCGTTGAGCATGCTGTGCTCGACCCGCTGGGACTCGCCGGGCGCACCCAGGACTTGCCGGAGGCTGCCCAGCCCTGCGGGGACCGGCGCGGGGCCGTCGGTCAGTTCGCCGCGCGTGCCCTTTGGCGTCGCCTGGGGCGACTCGGTGCCGTTGGCCGGGTCGACGTTGACGACCGACCAGCCACCCATCGCGCCGGGGCGCACCACGGTTACAGCGTTCGCTGGGGCTTCCGCGCGGGCGGCCGGAGGAAGCGCGATCATCGCCAGCAGGGCCACGGCAGCGCAGAGCCGCCCGGTTCCGCCGGATCGGCCGGTCACATCGGTCATGGGCGAGCAATTCAGCGCGCGCGTGCGCGGTTCCTTGCCGAGCAAGCGCGCTGCGGCCCGGTGTTGCCGTATTGCCCCGCGCTGGGTGCTTCGCAATGGTTCAGGTTTTGCCTTTGGCCACGCGCACTGGGGGATCAATCGGGATCATTCCTTCCAGACGATCCCACCGGGAAAGGAAGGCATCCTTGCCCGGCGAATTCCGCGTCTAGGGAGAGGATTCGCGGATGGAGGGAGTCATGCGCAAGGCGATGCTGTTCATGGTTGCGGGGATGCTTGCCGCGTCTCTGACCGAAGCCGGGGCTGCCGAGGTGGCCGCGTGCCAAGGAATGACGTCTCTGACAGGCGTCCCCGGCAACATGACCTTTGCGGGGTCGTGCGCCCAAGAGTTCTCGCTGGCATCCGAGACGACGGTGACCCTCACCTTGGCCGCCGGTCCCGGATTCACCGGAACGCTGAAGGGCTACCTCACCTCCGTAGAAAGCCCGCGCAGCATCACCGCCGAGGGCGTTTACATCGCCGGCGAGCTGGTGCAGGGAACGGGAGTCAAGGCCAACGACCTGACGGCCGGGACCTGGAAGATGCGCGTCGAGACCAAAACGGTTCTGTGTGAATCGTTTGAGATTCCGAGCGTGACGCCAGGCTGCGTCAACGGACCGAGCGTCGCCGTTGGGTCGTTCGGCGCGGCTGCGACGCTGGAAGCGATCGCGCCACCAGCCTGAGCAACGCAAGGAGGTTTCACGAAGGGACGCTCGGGCCGGGGGGCCGGGCGTCCTTTCATCTTTTCGGGAGCGTCGGCGAAGATGAGGGCGTGACCCACTCCCGGCCCCGCCGAAGCTTCAGGCTCTAAGTCGTAGAGCTTTCC
>JBKKBA010000318.1:0-4452 GCA_046714275.1 Actinomycetota bacterium | reverse complement strand
TCTGTTCACGAAGATCCCAGCCTTCGGCAGGCCCGTCCGGGACACGCGCGGCCGTGTCGCCAATCTCAGCGAGCCGCACGGCTCACCGCCTGGGAAACCGCGCCAAGAAGATCCAGGGCCGAGAACGGCTTGGTCAGATACAGATCGGCACCGGCCCGATCCCCTTCCTCGCGCGCCAGCGTGGAGTCGAGCGCCGTGAGCAGAACCACGATGATTCCGGACAGTGCCGGATCTTCTCGAATACGCCGGCACACCTCGAAGCCGGTCATGCCCGGCATCATCACGTCCAGCACGACGACGTCGGGCTTCCCCGCGATCGCCAGCCGGACGGCTTCGATCCCGTCGGCCGCTTCGGACAGATCGCAGTCACCGTCGTCCAGGACGGTCAGGACGACTTCGCGAACGACCGGATCGTCATCGACAACAAGCACGCGGGGCCGGGTTAGAGACACGCATTCTTTATGCCATTTGGACCCATCATGCGTCCATAGCCACTTCGTGTCATAACAAGGCGAGCAGTGACGGAGCTGGGGGGGGTGCCGTCAGCGGGAGAGTCGTTCCGCGGGGTCGGCTTCGCCCGACTTGTAGCGGCGGCCGATCTCAGCGCTGACCTGGTCAAGAACGCCTTGTACGGCCTTCCGCAACTCGGAGATCTCACGCTCGGTCGACTCCAGCGTCAGGATGATCGCATCCACATCCTGCTCGGAAAGGGCGGGCAGGTTTGCCAGGGTATCGTCGGAGATCAGTCGCTCGACCCGCCGTTTTGGACGATCGAAGTCCAGCACCGGATCCTTCATGGTGAAAGCTCCGCGAGGCGAGTGGGGCCCTTCGTCGGCCAGGATCGCCGGGAGCCGTTCCAGCAGGGAAGCTCCGCCGCCCCGGCGACGATCCAGCTCGGCGCGAAGGATGTCCATCCGGGCCTGCAGCAAGCGCCGCTCGTATGAGAGGACCGTCTCTTCCTCCAGGCAATCGTCGCGCATCGCGCGGACGTCGTCCAACGATTTGGAGGAGAGGTCGCCCAGGTACGTATCCGTCGTGATCCGGTCGATCCGTCGCTTGCCGGTCATTTCCACCACCATCTGGCCGTCTTGTAGGCGCGTCAAACTCTAGCACTCCCCGAAAAGAAGGGGTCTGGTTCAAGCGAAACGCAGGGCTGCCGATGACAAACACAGCCATGGTTATAGAGAAGGACGTCTACGACACCATCACCGCGGCAGCCGATTCCGGCGAGCACGTCTGCGTTCGCGTGGGCGACATCGATCCGATCGCGACCATCTGGCTGAACGGGGGCCGGATCGTCGCCGCTTCGGCCGAAGGTGGCGAGATGAGGCTGGGCGCCCGGCTGGTCGCCACCGGTCACCTCTCCGCCGCAGAGCTGAGAACCGCGACCTCGGCAGCCGCTGCCGACGGCGTCGCGCTGGTACAGGCGCTGACCGGCCGGGTCCGGCGCGATGTCCTGACGGCAATCGCCCGCGACGAAGCCCGGTACGCCTTGGCGGCCGCGCTGGCCGCACCACCGGCCGCGGTCGGCTACGGGAGCGAGAAGGCTCCCAAGTCCGTCACAAAGATCGCGCTGGATCCGAACGAGATGCTCCAAGAGACCGTGGAATTCCTGGACGCCGTGCGTAATGCGCAGGCGGCGGTCGCTTCCGACGCCGTGCCTTCGCGTTCCGGACGACCGGGGGCGGATTCCGGTCTGACCCCAGAAGAGTGGGCGGTCGTGGAGCGGTGCGACGGCGCAACGTCGGTGGCGCAGATCGCCGACGCGTGCGGCATGCCACATCCCGAAGCTTCTTTGATGATCGACCGGTTGGAGCGCGGCGGACTGGTGAGCGTCGCCGGTTCCCTGCCGGGGGCCGGGGATCTGATCGCCGAGCTGGAAGCAGCGCAGGACATGGCGGCCCTAGCTGCGGTGATGGAGCCGCAAACCGTGGAGCCGCTCCTCGCGGAGCCGGAGGTCTATAGCTTCCTTCCCGACGCGATCGCCGTGGACGGTGGCCCAACCGGTGAGCCGGCGGCGTTCGACACCGAGTTTGAGCATTTCGAGGAAGAGCCCCATCCGGTCGCACACATCGGCGAAGTGGAAGAGGATCACCAGTTTGAGTCCGCCGCCGGCACAAGAATCGACACGCAATCTCTGCTCCGTGAGCTGGCCTCGCTCGGCCGCGACGAACCCGCCCGCCGCTAGCCATCCAAGCCGTCTACTCTAATCTAAGAGTAGATTCATGACGGAAGAACCCGCAACGATCACGCAGCTCATTCTCGGACTTGCCATAATTGCCGTGGGCCTTGCACTGTTCGGCCGGCGGGCTGAGCGCGCTCGATCGCTGCGGCGGCGGGTGCGCGACACCGCTGGTGGGACGAAGTTGCCATTTTGGATCTGGAACACCGTAACAGTGGGACCAATGCTCATTGTTGCGGTGGGCCTTGCTCTTGCTGTGCGAGGATTGGTGAGACTTCTCTTGTAACGGGTGGGTCGCGCCGGAGCCTTTCACCGAAATCAGCGAGGAAACCGTCTCACTCATCGGTCGATCCTGACCCCTCCGTAGGCATGTATTTTGGTTCGCTCAATCACCAAGAACGGCAGGACGACCAGCTACCCCTCGGTGCTGCGGAGCAGGTCGATGATGGCGTCGCAGACGTGATGCCTTGCTGGCGTGCGGTGCGCAGCAGGGTTGCGCATCAACGGATGGATTCGATCAGGCTCGCCCAGCGCATATGAAAGCGTAACTCGATCGCGGCTTCACCACCAACGGCTACAAGCCTGCCACGACGGGCACCTCTTGAAGGATCAATGTGTATGTCAGATTGTGAGATAATCACCGGGGCGCCAATAGGCTCACCAAAGTAACCCAGAGGTGTGAACACAATTTCCTCATGCCCGGAACCGAAGGCATAACGATATCCGAGTCCAAGAATGGAGCTGCCGACCAGCAAGGCCGCCGACGGGACATGTGGATCGTTCTTTAGCCGCGCTAGCTGCCCCTTGGATTGCAGCCAGGGCCACGTCGAAACCTTGATATGACGCAGCGCTCCACCGTTTCTGAGGCGACGTCGCCTGACTAGAACGCTCACAAGCCTCAGCACGAAGGCCGCGCTGCTCCCCATCACCCCGTACGCAAGAGCAGTGTTTGCTTCTGTGTCAGTCAGCAGCCAAGCGCCAAGCGTAAACCACAGCCCCGCCCCCACAAGCGCGAGCTGATACCTGCGATGGCGCAGTACATCAAGTCCTAACAAACTCGCTCTCTGCAAGATGGAAGTCACCGGTTTCGCCTGGCCCGTGCCTTTCCAGGAATTACAGGAAGATCCGGCTTCTCCTCCCGCAATGGGCTCTCTGGGTCGGACAGAACGTAGTTGTAATACTTCGTGACGTGCCATAGGGAGAACCCAAGAAGGACAGTCCAGTATTTTCTCGACCGTCCGCCGTATTGGGGGAGACCCTCAATCTCGCGGCGAGCCGGGTCACCCATCACGAAGGTTTGTCTAATCTCGATTCGAATGGAGTGCACGACTAACTGCGCGATGATAAAGGGGGCAAGGAAGTAGAGGGTGTCGAACCATCGGACTTCACCCGCAGCAACGAGCGTGAGAACGATGGAGCCGTATGCCACAAGCATCCAAGAGTACATCGTCCACCGCGGGCGTCGCTGCGGAGACCACAACGGAATCTGAATTGAGATTCCCGCTGCGGTTCCAAAGATCACAAGAAATGTTCTCATGCTGCACTGGCTAACTAGTCCCAGGCACGCCAGGAGAAGAAGCCATGCTCCTTGTGCTTAGGCCGGTAGGCAGTCGCAGCTGAAAGTGACCCGCGGGCAGCGTACATTGTGCCTCTCACCAAACGCCGGCCACCCCTCCCTATAAACTTCACGCCAGCACGATTAGCGGGACTCCTCATGGCGCCCTTGACCATCCCAGCGGAAATGCCCGGAATCATTGCCACCGCCTGGATTCCTGCGCTCTTGTAGTCACCACCCACAGCATAAGTGAGGGCCGATGCGGCGCTGAAATAGTCTCCAACGACTGGAATTACGCCACCCCAGGAAGCAACCTTAGCGATTCGGCACATCCACTTTCTCCAGCCTTTGCATTTCTTTCGTCCGTCAAGGTCGAACGCGTTTACAGGATCTTGACCAGCATAGTCGTAGGCGTTGTCGCTGCCACCTTGTACTGGATCGACCTGAAGGAATCGCCCGGGTGCCGGCACATAGAGCCGCACACCCATAAGAACGACACCGGTGATGCCATCGGTCTGCCGTTGCTTGGCCCCCAGCCACGCGTATCCCGGCTGCCCGCTCGTCCGCGGCACCCCAAATTCGGTCGACTCGAAGGTGGAAAGAAGCGCGCTCACCGTCGGACTCGGGTCAGCAGTTGCGACGATGTCGCCATGAAGGTTCGACAACTGAAGCTTCTTCGCACCGGTTGATTCTTCGACTGCGGCAAGGTCACCGT